>JAADGA010000036.1:4228-13301 GCA_013152615.1 Alphaproteobacteria bacterium | reverse complement strand
CATTACATGCCTTTCATTTAGGGGTACCGTTTGGGGTACCGCTTTTAAGGTAATAATATGCTTCATTATGAAACAGTATGAAATAAAGAATAGCTTATAAATTATTGAAATTCAAGGATATATACTTGTTCAGGTAATTTCATCTTCTTGCAGGAAATGTCGCAGTTTCCACACTCTTAATCAGCGGGTCACAGGTTCGAACCCTGTCGGGCTCACCATTAAAATCAATATCTTAACCGGTTTCCCATGTTTCTGGCTTAAGCCCCGGGCCACCGGCAGGATTGGTGGTATCGGGCATCGGTATTGATGAAACACGGTCCGGCCCTTGCCATATGATTATGGCGCGGGACTGCGGTTAAGCCACGGCTCCCGAAATTACAATTCACACAATCTTCGGTTGCGGGCAATCTTGATATAATTGATGAAAATAATCCCTGAAACCGGTAACCGGCTCCGTAGTTTCCCGGGGGCGTAATCCTGAAATTATGGCTTATTCTGAATGGCATAGGCCATAAAACACATCATGAAAGAATAAAATTTTAAGATAACTTTAAATATTCAGGTGCATTTTCTGACTCAGTTTCACAAGTATATTATTTAAATTTCAAGTAAAGGATAATCGGTAAAAACCACTATTGGGAACAAGTCAAAATATAAAGGGGCGTATAATGAACATACAGGGCAGAAATTACTCAGGGTTAAAATATATCAGCTTAAACCAGCTTAATATCAGAAACCGTCTCCTCCTTGGTTTCGGGGCGATATGCCTGATTTTAACCGTTGCGGTCGGGATAACCATTTTCCGACTGGACAATATTGACGGGCGGATCAACAGCATTAATCGCTTGCGGGTTCCGACATCTTCGGCCAGCTCGGATATTGTTGCCAAAATCTATACCTCGGTTGCCGCGTTAAGGGGGTATATGCTCACCGGACAGCAGAAATTTAAAATCCAACGGACCAGAGCATGGGTGGATATGGATGAATTGAAAGAAAAGCTGGATGCTCTGTCGGTTCACTGGAGCAACCCGCGTGATATAAAAAACTGGGCAGCTTTCAAAGCTATTCTGGGAAAATTCCGCGCGGCCCAGATCACGGTTGAAAATATTGCCGGTAGCCCGGAACAATATCCTGCTACTGAAATATTGAATGACAAGGCGATGCCCCATGAACAATCCATGATCAGGGAAATTACCCGGCTGATTGATCTGGAGGGACAGATGCCAACAACGATAAAACGCAAGAAATTATTGGGTGTTATGGCGGATGTTCATGGTACATTCGGTCTTGGCCTTGCCAATATCCGGGCATTTCTGTTGACCGGCAAGAAGAAATTTGAGGATAAATTCAATATATTATGGGCTGAAAATCAACGCCGTTTCAAGGATATGCAGAAAATGTCAGGCCTTTTTGGCCCGAAACAGGCGATAGCCTTTGCCATTTTCTCCAAACAGAGGGCACAATTCAGCCCGCTACCGGCAAAAATGTTTGCTATTCGCAGTTCTGATAAATGGAATATGGCCAATTACCTCCTGACCCGGGACGTGACGCCGCGTGCGGGCAAACTTCTTGATATTCTGGTCGGGGCCAATGGCAGGGAAGGCATGGCCGCCGGTCAGCATAAAGCACTGGAAAAAGATGTTGCCTATAGCTTGTCCCGTTCCGACAATCTGATGCTGTTGCTGTGGATATTACTGGCGGCCGGTCTGGTTTTATCGGTCGGGATTGCCCTGCTGGCCGCCCGGTCAATCACCAGACCGGTTGATGCGATGACCGGGGCGATGACTAAACTTGCCGGGGGCGATACGTCGGTTGAGGTCCCGGGGCTGGACCGTGCCGATGAAATCGGGGTCATGGCCGTTGCTGTCGAGTCCTTCAAGCAAAATGCGCTTGAGCGTATCCGCCTTGAACAGGAAACCAGAGAGGCGTAACAGGCTGAAATCAAGCGTGAGCAAGAACGGAGAGCAGCCGCAGCCGCCCGGGAAGCGGAAGAAACTGAACGGGAACGGACCCGCGTGGCCGCACGCGAAGCCCGGGCTGAAAAGGTTGACGGACTGATCGCCGCCTTTGAAGATAAAATTACCGAAATGATGGATGTGATGGCAGCATCCTCGACCGAAATGAGTGCGACTGCCAAACAACTGGTGGCGACCTCGTCTGATACCAAGGACCGCTCGTCGGTGGTGGCAACGGCCTCCGATGAAACCGCCAGCAATGTCAATATGGTTGCCTCGGCCGCAGAAGAGCTCAGCAGCTCCGTTCAGGAAATCAGCCGTCAGATCACCAAGGCCGCCGATATTTCAAGGGGGGCGGTTGAGGAAGCGAAACAGAGTGAGATCGCGATTTCCACTCTGGCTACGGCGGCGGAGAAGATCAATAATGTCATTGGAATTATCAGCGATATTGCCGAGCAGACCAACCTGCTCGCGCTTAATGCCACCATTGAATCCGCCCGTGCCGGTGAGGCCGGTAAGGGCTTTGCCGTGGTTGCCAGTGAGGTCAAGGCGCTGGCCGGGCAAACCGGCAATGCCACCGATGAAATTTCCGGCCAGATTCGGGAGATGCAGAACCTGACCCGTAAGGTTGTCAGCAGTATCAAGAATATTGTGGATGTCAATAACCGCTCCAATGAAACCACGACCAGCATCCTGGCGGCAGTTGAACAGCAAAGCTCCGCCACCAATGAAATCGCCCGCAATATTCAGCAGGTCGCAAGCGGAACCAGTGACATATCCACCAATATTTCCCGGGTTGCCGCCGGGGCGGATCAAACAGAATCAGCCGGAGATCAGGTATTGGCGGTTGCTGATGAACTTGGACAAATTTCCGAAAATCTGAAACAGGATATCGAGCAGTTCCTGTCCGCTGTCCGCGCGGCCTGATTTGATGGCTATTATAATCATGGTCAGGGGGTAGTACCAGCGGCCCCGTGATCCTTTACCTGTCCCGGATTTCCGGGGCAGGTCTTTTCTTTTGATCGCCGCAGCCTTAGTCGTTACGGGTGGCCCGAATATCGGTGATATTACGCACTCCGGGGCTGATAACGGGGCTAATTCAGGGGCTGATCACGGGGTCTGTGGTCTTCCGGTCCATTTGAGCTGTGCCCGGATTTTATGGACTTCAGCCGGTTTGAGGTTTTTGCGCCGCCCGCTGGCGATATCCCGGGCGGAATAGGCTTTGAAAGTGGACGGCAGTTGCCGATTATTATGCCACGCGGTAACGGCATAATTGAGGACGTCGGCAATCTGTTTGTCTGTGAGGCGGCCTGCCCACACCGGCATGCTGCCATTATAGGATCTGCCGTTTACCGTAATTGATCCATGCAGGCCGAACAACACCGCGTCGGCCAGATATTGGCGCCCGCCCGTTGCCGCCAGCACATCAGGCAGATGCCCGGCCAGCGGCGGGAATGTCCCGGTGATGCCGTGGCCGCTGGCCTGATGGCAGACCTGACAATTCTGTCGAAAGACCAGTGCGCCAGCAGAATGTGGTCCGGGTGCGGCCACCCCGGCAGTCGCGGTGTTGCCGGACCGCGCTTTTACGGAAGCATGGGCGGAAGCGCTGTTTTTGGCGCTGTTTTTAGTGCTGTTTTTGTTGTGACCAATGGTTGCCGGGGTATAATTGGCCTGTAGATAGTGGATGATTGCCGCTACCTTGTCCTGCGGGATATAATGTCCGGCCCCGTAAGTGCGGAGCATCTTATGGACCTCTCCGGCCCATTTTTTCGCCGGTAATGGCGGCTGGTTGACAATATAGCTGGTGCTGTGGCAGATGGAACAATAGGACTGCACGACAGAGAGGCCCTTGCCCGGAGCGAGGGTAGCGGGATATAACGGCCAACTGCCGGTGATACCATAGGTCGCATCGGGTTTGAATATTGTGGGGGCGGGCTGCTTAATAACGCCCAGAGTGCCGGTGCTGTAGCGGCCTTCATGGACCAAAGACGGCGCGGCTCTGTTGGCCCCGGCCTCATTGGACTGATAGCCCCATGCCGGTACGGCGATGCCTGCCAGCATTATCGCGATAATGAGTTTGATGTTCATGCTTGATTCCTCTTCAGGCCGCCGGGCCGACAGTTAGCGACTGGCGCAGAATATTATTCAGTAAATAGCCGCCGGGATTCCAGATTGCCTTGTCCGGCTGTCGGTGGCCGTGGGCATCGGTGGCGCGTACCGCCAGGGTATATTGACCCGGTTTGCGCGGGGTCCATAGCGCGTGCCAGGTGCGAAAACTATAGGGGCCATAATCCTTGCCCAGCGCTGCGGGGTGCCAGCTCCTGCCGTTATCGGGGGATATTTCCACCTTGACCACCGGGCCGGTACCGCTAAAGGCAATGCCGCGGATCATGGTTGGCAACCCGGCCGGTATTTTGCTGCTGCCGTCCGGAGAGACGAGAAAGGAGCGTACCGGCAGATTGACACTGCCGATGGGGATCATCCTGACCTCACCCCGGGCCACGGCCTCGGGCGTGGTGGCCCCGTTGGCGGTGTCGGGAATCCGGTAGGCCCTGGCCATCCAGAAGTTACTGTCCTTATGATCGAGCACCCGTATCCAGGTGACATGCTTAAGCCAGTAGGTGGCGAATTTCCCCGGGAAAACCATCCGGACAGGAAAGCCGTTGAGCATCGGCAGCGGTTCGCCGTTCATGGCATAGGCGACGATTGCCTGCTCCAGTATCGGGTCGTCGATGCTCCAGGATTTCATAAAGGCGTGCGAGCCATAGCCTTTCGGTCCCTTGCCAAAATCCAGCCCCTGAAACTGAATTTCCACCGCCCCGGCTTTCAGTCCGGCGGCCTTGATCAGGTCGCTCAGGCGCACCCCGGTCCAGAGCGCATTGGCCATGGCACCGTTGCCCCATTGGCCGCCGGGTACCCGGGGCTGGAAAAAGCTGCGGCTGTTACCGGAACACTGCATCACCGCCGCCACTTCGACGGGCTCAAATTTATTGAGCAGATCAGCCAGACTGAGCGACAAGGGTTTGGTGACCTCGCCCTCAAGCTGTAGCCGCCATTTGGTCATATCGACGCTATTGGGTTCACCCGGCAGGTGGTAGCGCACAAAGGTGGCCTCGTTGGGGGTAAAGACCTGATTAAAATAATGCCTCGGGGTTTCCAGCTGCACCGGACGGTCGGTCAGCCTGAGCAGGGGCAGCTTTTGCGGGTAGGTCGCATAAGGGCCGACGGCATTCCAGTAGGGATTGGCCCCGGGCCCGGTATAGGCGGGCAGGGCCGACATTCCATCTTGTGCAAATGCCGGTTGCATCCCGTATCTGTCCAGCATCAGCCCGGCAGTTCCCAATCCGATGCCCTGCAGTAATCCGCGCCGTGACAGTCGGTTACGCTCAATCTTTTTCAACCTGTAATCTCCTCTGTGGTGGCATATTTCCGCAAAATGGCGGTGCCAGATTTTCTATGAGGTATTTTTGAGCGTGGTAAAAAATGCCGTTCATGTCCGCCTCATCATATGGTCTGACTTTACTCTAGCTCAGGATTCCAGAATAGAGTTTGCTTACCTATAAATCTAATATATATTAATTATGTTTTTATAATCTGAAGTTATGTAATATGAATCTTCATCTCCTGAGAATTTTTTATACGGTTGCGGTCAAGGGAAGCTTTTCCCGGGCGGCAGAACAGCTTTACATCAGCCAGCCTGCGGTTTCAAATGCGGTCCAGAAGCTTGAGCATCAGCTTGACCTGCCGCTGATTGAACGATCAGCGGGCGCGGTTAAACGGCGCAAGGGTTTACAGTTAACCACCAATGGTCAGGTGTTGTTTGACCATGCCCGCGGCATTTTTGCCCTGGAAAAAGCGGCCATCGACGATATTCATGCCCGGGTTGGGCTCAAGAGGGGACGGTTGGTTATCGGCGCAAGCACCACCATTGCCGGTTATTGGCTGCCCCCTTATATTGCGAAATTTGTTCGCCAGCACCCGGATATTGATATTCAGGTCGTCGTCGGCAATACCCAGTCGATCAGCCGTCAGCTGCTGGATTGTCAGATTGATATTGGTCTGGTTGAAGGCACAGTCGAGGATGACCGGATTGCCAGCCGGAAATGGCAGGATGATAATCTGACGGTGGTTGAACCGGTGACCAAGGCCCTCGGCAAAAACAGCGACCCTGACCGGCAAAAAAATATCTCGGTATGGATATTGCGGGAACATGGCTCGGGCACCAGAGAAGTAGCCGAGCAAATCTGGCATCACGAAAATATCAAACCGGATAAAACCATCATTATGGGCAGCAATGAAGCCATCGCCAATGCGGTTGTTCATGGTATTGGCCGGGCGGTACTGCCATGGGTAATCGTCAAGGAGCTGGTGGCAGCGGGTCGAATCCGGCCGGTCAGAAGTTCACATCCGGCGCTGTTCACCCGCCCGTTGTTTGAATTAAAATACCATGGCCGACCCCTGCCGCCGACGGTGAAAGCCTTTGAGGCCCTGCTGCGCTAGCGCCCTGATATTGCCCCGATATTACTCTGAATACGGCACTCCGGGAAATCCGGTAAAATGATTTCCTTCGCTCCCGGCAGTGTCAGGCGTCTGCCCCGCTTTTCGGGACAGGTTTTTTCTTTGCTGTCAGTATGGCCCCAACTGGTTACCAGGTGCCGACAAGGGAGCTGAGCAGAATAGTATGTTGAAAAGCCCGGTTTCCCTTGACGTCGCGGACTTCAAGAATAATCAGCGGGTCTTTCGGTTCCCAGTCAATATAAACCGCACCAAAATTCTGCCCGACATAGCTGACATCATTCCAGCGATAGATATTGGGACTGACATTGTCCCAGGTCTGGGTCAGGCCGCTGGAGGTTAAATCCCATAATGGATAGGGTGCCTTGTCTTCCTGACAGGAAAGCTCGGACCAATGGGTATCGCCACTGATAAAGATAACCCCGTTGACCCGGTATTTATTGATCAGGTTGATTAATCTTTGCCGTTCATGGGGAAAATTGGCCCAGCCTTCCCAGCCCGAGCGGCGGGCAATATATTGAACACTGGAGCCAATGATCTTGATTTTTGACGGAATTTGCAACTGCTGTTCAAGCCATGCCCATTGGGCTTCGCCCAGCATGGTCGATGTTTTGTCGGTAATCGGCAGGTATGGTCCCTGACCGGCGAGGTCTTTTTGCTGGAATTTCTTGCGACTGTCAACGGAGCGCAGCGCGTCGCGGTTATACCTCAGGTCGGGGAGAATGATATGAACCCGGCTTTCTTCCGGCCCGTAAAGGTAAGAGGTATAGATGCCGTCGCCCTTTCTGCGCCGCGGGCTGTTCTTCGGCACATTCCAGAACTCAAAGAAAAGCTCTTTTGACTGATCCTTGAACGGATATTCCTTGCCGATATCATTTTCGCCGAAATCATGATCATCCCAGATGGCGATGACCTCACTTTCCCGGCGAATAGGCAGGAAATTCGGTTCCTGCTTGTCATATTCTTCCTTGAGAATACGCATATTCCGGGTATCACCATAAATATTATCGCCAAGGAAAATAAATAATTCCGGATGGCGTTTCAGGATGGCTTTCCAGATTGGCTGGGGTTTGTCCTGATGGCAACAGGAGCCAAAAACTATGCGCGACAGCGTCCGGTCCTCCTGACGTTCAACGACAAATTTCCGGCTGGCCGCCGTTGCTGTCCCTGCGGCCAGTGCTGAAATACCGGCGAGGGCGACCCCGGTTCCCAGATGAAACTCCCGTCTGGTAATTTTACGCATAATTTTATCCTTATAAAAGAAAAGGGAAAGCCCGGAATTGGGCTTTCCCGATATGTTTCAAATAACCGCCGCTCTAGTATCTAACGGTAATATTGGCCATGACCTGACGGGCTGGGCCAATGAAATAGCCTCCCGGAGTACCACCACCAAGATAGCGCTTGTCGGTCAGGTTGGTCACATTGAGGCTCAGGTCCATACTCTTCATACCCATACTGCTCATATCGATAGTATAGCCCATCCACAAGTCAACCGTGGTAAAGGCGGGCAGGCGATCAACATTATTGAGATCACCCCAGCGTTTGCCGACATGCTTGGCAGAAATACCGGCGCGCATACCGTCGCGGTTATAACTTAACGTCCCGACAAGCTGGAATTCCGGTGACAACGCGACCTTGTTATCCTTGATAGCCTTGCCGAAGGTTCTGGTATAGATTGAGTTATTGATGGTCAGAGAGGAATAAATATTCCAGTGCTCGCTGACATCTGCGGACAGACTTGCTTCAATACCTTTGGATTCTACGCCGCCAACATTGTAATAGACGGTATTCTGGGCTTCCAGATAGTCGATGCCAGTGATTGAATTACCGGCGGCAACCCCGGTGATCCGGTTATTGAACTTGATGTAATAGCCGGTCAGGTTGGCATGCAACCAGTCATTGCTGTAGCGTAAGCCGACATCATAGTTATTCGCGGTTTCACCCTTGAGCTTGTCAATCGTCGCCAGAATGGCACCACTGGTTGTGTTGTCAGCCGTACTGGCACTGCCTTCAATAACCGTATCCTTGATCGCGGCGAAATTCTGCGAGAAACCACTGAAAACATCCAGATTGTCGGTGACATGATAGAGCAGACCGGCAGTAAATAGAATTTTGGAATTGGATTTCTTACTAAACTGTTTCTGAATACCAAAATTATCATCACGGGTAACATCGACGATAAATTTGCGCAGGCCGCCATTCACAACCAGATTGCCCAATGTCGCGGTGTCTTCCGCATAAAGCATCAGGGTGTTGGTGATAAATTTACGGTCATACTGACGCCAGTAGGCGGCGCTGTCGAACTGGTTGGAACTTCTTGAGTCAATAACCTTGTGCCAGTCACGACTTTCTCCGCGGTTGGTATGTTCCCACCATAATCCGGCATGAACCGCATTATTACTGGTGATATTTATCGTGGTTTTAGCGGTTACGCCAGCCCGTCTCTTTCGGTAATGGGTATGACGATAAGAGCCGACAGGCGTTGCCCCGACCGCGTAGCAGGCCGGATTATTTGCGGCTCCACCACCGCCATAAGGGAATGTCAGCCGGGCGGTACAGCCGGAATTTGGGGTTAATGGACTTCCCGCAGCATCAACATAGGT
>JAADGA010000036.1:0-4214 GCA_013152615.1 Alphaproteobacteria bacterium | reverse complement strand
TATTTTCCAATATTGGCTCCCCCGAAAATGGTATTGGGTCCGCTATCCAGAGAGTTCGCGTCGGCCGGACGGTTTGTTGTGCCGCCGCTGACTTTTACGATATAGGGCGGTGTCCAGTCACCACGACCATTCTGGCTGTGGAAATAAGGGGTAATCTCGGCGGTAAAATTATCACCCTGATAGGCCGCACGCAGATAAACGAAATAGTTGGTCCGCAATGTTCCCCATGATGGCCGGTAGGCCTGATCGACATAGGGAATGCCGGTGATGACATCGGTCAGCCGGTCCCAGTTGGGATTTTGCCTGAATTGGGCCAGACTGATCCGCTGATAGTTGTTTTCGTCAACATTATCCCATGAAAAGCGGCCGGTGAGGGTCCAGTTTTCCATTTCACGGACAATTTTTGCCGAAATATGATCACGGCCGGTGCCGCCGGCATTGCCGATCCACGCCTTGTTGGAGGTGCGGGAATAGCTGACATAGGCATAGGTATCTTTCATAAATTCGCCGGTGTCATAGCGGAAAAAATACTTGTGGGAACTATGGTCACCGACACTGATGGCGGCGGTCATGCCGGCCTCTTTATGAGGATCGTTGGTGATAAAATTTATCGTTCCGCCCAGAGCCTCGTTGGAAGGTGAGGCAATATCACTGGTGCCCTGGGATACTTCTGCCCGTTCCAGATTCTCAGAATCAATGTAACGGTTGGCTTTTGCGCCGCCGCCATAATTGGAGTTGCCGTTTGGCAGGCCGTCAATGGTCATGCCAATCTGTTGTTCCCCAAGGCCGACATTAAATCCGCGCATGCTGATCGTGGTTGACCAGTCATCGGTGCCGAATGTTCCGCCCTCCGAGGTGAACACCCCCGGCAGATTGTTAATAACGGACAGAACACTGGCGGCGGGGGCCTTCTGTTCCAGCATGACATTGTTGGTGGCATTATTGGCGTATGTTACCGGTCTGCCGGTGACCACAACTTCTTCCATTGATGTGCTGTCGGTATTTGCTGCGCTTGCGGCACTTGCGGCACTTTCAGCGGCTACGGCATTTGGGACATATATCACCGCTGCCCCGATCAGGGCAGAAGAACATAATAATTTCTTCCAATGAAGAAATGATTTTATATTCAATGAGTCATAACGTCTTACAGTATTCATTTTTCAGTTCCTCAACCTTATAATAAAGGGGCTAACAATCAGCCCTTGCCCTATTGGGTCGGGCGAAATATGGGCGATTCCTGTGATAGTTTGATGAAGGATATTTGACGTTTAAACTATGATACGGAGTCACCGGCCCGGTTTATCAAGGGGGCAATCAGGGTTAGCTGTTATATCTGAAGTCACATTTATCTTCCGGGTGCATGTCACGACCATAGCGCCTGAAGGCAGGCGGCCATATGTCATCAATATGCCGGGCGGTCGCCTGTCGCCGGTGGTCAGTCGGCGGTTCCGGTAACGCCGACCGGGCTTGCAGGCGTGACCTGACCATGGCTGCAGCAAGGCTGATTCAATTTTCATTCCGGCCTCCGGGAATATGATCTTGGCTCATACGGTTAATGGTGGACGGGACTCAGCGATTCAATTATATTCTCTCTCAGGGGAATCATGATATGCTACAGTTTTGCTGAATTTTAAAAAGGAAAAATTAATGGATCAGAAATCTCTTTATGAACGTCTGGGCGGCTATGAGGGTATTACCGCTTTTGCCAATGATCTGCTGCCACGGTTGCAGAATGATCCCTGTCTGGGGCGCTTCTGGGAAAACCGCGGTGATGACGGCATCGCCAAGGAAAAACAGCTGTTGATTGATTATTTATGTGCCAGTGCCGGTGGTCCGGTCTATTACCCCGGTCGCGACATGCTGACCTCACACAAGGGCATGAAAATCAGCGAAAGTGACTGGAATATATTTCTCGGTCATGCCGCAGAAACCATGAAAGCGCTACAGGTCCCGGCGCAGGAATGTGACGATGTCGTCGCCTTTGTCCTCAGCCTCAAAGATGATATTGTTGAGGCATAGATAGGCCCAAACATGTATCAGCATCTGGCGCACGGAATTTCGCTCTATTCGGGCAAGACCCGCGCCTATCTGCGCTATAAGAAAATTCCCTTTGTTGAAAGACTTTCAAGCGCCGATTACGCCAATATTGAGCAGCATGTCGGTCGCAAGATTATTCCGGTGGTTGTCACGCCCGAAGGCGAATATATTCAGGATACCACCGTCATTATAGACCGGCTGGAACAGCGGTTCCCGACGCCTTCGGTATATCCGGACCGCCCGTGGCAAAAGCTGGTCGCATTGTTGCTCGAGGTTTACGGCGATGAATGGTTGTTGCTGGCGGCGATGCATTATCGCTGGCATTTCAAACGCCAGAATTTATGGTTTGTCCTCAATCAGTTTGGCGATGTGATCAAACCCCGGTGGCCGGGCTGGGCTAAACCATTGGTGGCAATCCCGGCGGCGCTGTATTTTGGCCGCATGTACCGGCCGCTGATGGGGCTGACGGCGCAGACCGAGCCGGAACTGGAGAAAGCCACTGAAACTTTTCTCCGGGATTTTGACCGTCATTTACAGGATCATGATTTTTTGCTTGGTAGTCGGCCGTCGATTGGTGATTTCGGGCTGGTGGCGCCACTGCATGCTCATATGGCTCAGGACCCGTACCCGAAGCAATGGCTGCAGGATATTGCGCCCCGGGTTTTTGACTGGACCCGGCGCATGCAAAATCCCCCTGGTGAGGCCGGACATTTCCTGCCGGATGACGCGGTGCCGGAGACGCTCTATCCCATTCTCGGCCATATGTTCCGTCAGCAGTTTCCCATGCTCAGTGCTACCCTGAAAAAAGTTGCCGAATGGGTGGCGGAGCATCCCGACGCGGATCATTTTCCGCGCACCATTGGCCGCCATGATTTCATGCTTGGCTCCGCACAAGCCAGCCGCGCGATCCTGCCCTATCAGCAATGGATGTTCCAGCGGCCCCTGCGTCACTATCAGGGATTAGCCGCCGGTGACAAGGCGCGAATAGATCCAATATTAAAACAACTCGGCGGCTTTGACGGCCTACAGCAGCCGATCCCGGTGGCGCTTGACTATATCAATCACCGATTAACCGTCGCCAGCTTTTTTTAAGGGGCCATCGCCAATCACTGCGGATATACGGTGAGCAAGCCGGGTACGCAGGTCTGCCGGGCTTTCCCAGACAATATGATTATACTGTCGCGTATCGAAGTGTATGTCGTCAATGGCATCCTTATGGCAAGTAAAAATTACTGGGATATTCAACCCATGTGCAAAACCAGCCTCGTAATAAACGCCCCCTCTGGCACCAGTCTCACCTTGTGTGAAGTCAGCTATAAGGAAGCGCGAGCGTTTGATTTCTGCGATGATCTCATCATCAATTTTGTTGTTGTGTTGCTTCTGATCAA
The DNA here is from genome assembly GCA_013152615.1 of Alphaproteobacteria bacterium. GTDB lineage: Bacteria > Pseudomonadota > Alphaproteobacteria > Sphingomonadales > Emcibacteraceae > Paremcibacter. The sequence continues at coordinate 789 of JAADGA010000036.1, read as the reverse complement.
TGCGCAGTGGCTCATAGCCAGTCTCCTCGATGGCGGGTATAATACCGTTCTCGTAACCGTCCTTCATTGATTCATCAAACCACATGGCAACAAAGACTTGCTTTGATCCAGAATTGATGCCGTCAAGTTCGGTTAGGCGCATATAGCCCGGCGGCCTGAGCATCAATTCATGAACTGTATCCCCCACTGTCCGCTCTGTGACGCGGTGCTTGATCCAGCCTTCTTCACTGCAATATTCAGCGAGTGTAACGACTTCAGACATTTGATGGGAGGCAGTCCAAGCCAATAACCCGTTCGCGGTCTCCGGAGCCTCGGTGTTGTCCAACGCATAGAATTTTCGACCGTACCCAGTAGACCGCTCTTGGCGCTTAGGTAGCGTAGTAAAGTGTCTGCGCGTTCTTGCACAGTGAGTGGGTGAGCTTTTTCAACATCATGAATAGTATCGCTCGTGATTTCCGGGCACTCAACACCGAGACGCCGTTGATTTACCAGCCATGTCGTGAGTTGCGCGCGCAACGTATCGTCGCGATTCTGCAAAACTGCTTTCGCAGTGCCGCTAATAAGATAGCGACCACCCGCCCGTGATGAGTTTACCAAAACTCCGTCTTGCGTGGTCCGTTCAATTTGTGCAGATGTTCCCCAAATAGCGCAGGTAGTTTCTGTCATTGCATTTCTTGCCCCTCAATTAGAACTGATATTGCTCTATTGGAATTTTAGACTTCTCCGGTCCTCAATTTTTTCAGTTATAGACCTCGTACGGGGTTTGTCCATTGAAAATAGAATGAGGCC
>JAADGA010000035.1 GCA_013152615.1 Alphaproteobacteria bacterium | reverse complement strand
TCCGGCGCCAAATTAATCCCCAGACTGGCGCGGACCCGGGTTTGACGATTGCGGCTGATATCCTCATCAACAATGGTCATAAAGGGTGTTTTGCCGGGGCTTTTTTGCCAGAGTTTTAAGGAACCGGAGCTTTAAGGAACCGGGGCTTTAATGAAACAGCCCGGTCTGGCGCAGAACCTCACCCGTCACCATAGCCGTGGCGACCGCAATATTCAGTGAGCGTCTGTTGGCCGCCATGGGAATGATAACCCGCTTGTCCGCCCGCCGGTGAACATCCTCCGGCACCCCCGCCGTTTCCCGGCCCAGCAGAATTATATCATCCGGCCGGTAGGATATGTCGGTATAAAGCCGGGTCGCCGCCGTCGTCAGCAGGATAATCCGGCAAGACCCCGTTGTTGCCACAAAATGATCCCATGATTTATGGCGCCTGATCATGCCCTGATCAATATAATCCATGCCCGCGCGGCGAAATGACTTTTCACCAAAGGCAAAGCCGCAGGGGTCAATGATATTGACGGTTATATTCAGGCACGCCGCCATCCGGATGATGGTGCCGGTATTGGGCGGAATATCCGGTTGAAAAAGGGCGATCTGCATATATCCGGGCCTTGATGCTATAAAGTAATTGAACCATGATTCAGGCTGTCTGGAAGGGTCAGGGTTACCCATCATCATTAGATAAAGCAAGGAAAAGCTCCGGGGCCATACGCCGGGCAAGGGGAAGATATGCACCTGACGCTTGGCTGTAATGCGAAAAAGCCCTCTACAAATCATTCGGGTTACCCCCTAAATATACTCTACGGATAGATGGATGATCGAAAATTCTTTCTTTCAGAAGTCTGCAGGAGTAGTTGTGGCCGCTATATTTCGTTCAATTTATCGTTCAGGGTCCTGTGGTGTCGTGGAATACGGCTCACTGGATGTGGTGGTTATGGTGCGTTTCGGCGTTCTGTGAAAAGAGGTAATATTTGATTGCATCTTGTCGTCAAACTGAGTACACAGAACTGGGTATATATAAAGGATGGGGTAGTGCTGAAATAGGTTTTCCCTGTCCTGTGAAAAACGGGTGGATGATTTTTATGTTATCCCCTGAACTGATATTTAAATGATAGTGACCTGTTTTGTGTATTTAGGAGGTTTTTAAATGACCACAAATGACCTAATTAACCATAAAGGTGAAGTTACACGCCGTAATTTCCTCTATATAACAACGAGTGTCGTCGGGGTTGCCGGCGTTGCCGCTGCTGCCTGGCCTGTTATCGACCAGTTGAATCCTTCAGATGATGTTTTGGCCCTGTCCTCAATAGAAGTGGACATGTCGCCAATTCCGCTCGGCCATACGATTACCGTTCTCTGGCGGGGCAAACCTATTTTTATTCGCCACCGTACGCCGGAAGAGATAGCCAAGTCGGTGGCCGATAATACCGCGCCGATGATTGACCCGGCACCGGACAGTACCCGCGCCCAAAAGGCCGAGTGGCTGGTGCAGATTGGTATCTGTACCCATCTTGGCTGTGTGCCACCGGATTATCACGGCGGCGTTCCGACAGAAGTGGAATATAACGGCTGGTTATGCCCCTGCCACGGGTCATATTATGATACTGCCGGGCGTATTCGCTTTGGACCGGCACCGCGGAATCTTGATCTGGCACCGTATAAATATCTGAGCGATGCCGTAGTCAAGATTGGCTAAAGGGAACACCAAGGGAAAACTAAAGGGAAAGCTAGAGGGAAAAACATGGCATCACATAAATATGAGCCAAAGAACAAGGCTGTAAAATGGTTTGAAGATCGTCTGCCAATTCTAGGACTGCTTCATGCATCGGTCGGACCCGGTTACGGGACGCCGCGTAATCTTAACTATTGGTGGAATTTTGGCTCACTGGCCGGTTTTATGCTGGTGATGCAGATCATTACCGGGATTGTGCTGGTGATGCATTATACCCCGGATACCAGCCTCGCCTTTTTATCAATTGAACATCTGATGCGTGACGTCAATTATGGCTGGCTTTTTCGCTATGCCCATTCTATCGGCGCGTCGATGTTCTTTGTTGTCGTCTATATCCACATTTTGCGCGGGGTATATTTCGGCTCGTACAAATCGCCACGGGAAGTAATGTGGTGGCTGGGTCTGGTTATCTATCTGCTGATGATGGCCACTGGCTTTATGGGCTACGTGTTGCCATGGGGACAGATGAGCTACTGGGGAGCAACGGTTATTACCAACCTGTTCGGCGCTTTTAATTTCTTTCAAGGCATGGGCAACGGCATCCTGCATCTGTTATGGGGCGGATTTTCAGTAGGCAACCCGACCCTGCAGCGGTTCTTCAGCCTGCATTATCTGCTGCCGTTTATCATTGTCGGGGTAGTTATCCTGCATATCTGGGCCTTGCATATCCCCAGGTCCAATAACCCGCTCGGAATTGACGCCAAAGGTCCCGGCGACAAGATCCCCTTCCACCCCTATTACACTGCCAAGGATGCTTTTGGCCTGTCATTCTTCATTGTCATCTTTGCAATTTTTGTCTTCTATCTGCCGAATATTCTGGGAAATCCCGAAAATTACGTCCCGGCAAATATTATACTAACCCCGCCCGATGTTGAGCCGGAATGGTATTTCCTGCCGTTCTATGCCATTCTGAAGTCAATGCCGAGCAAGCTTTTTGGTGTCCTCACCATGTTCGCTTCCATTCTGATCTTTTTCGTCCTGCCGTGGCTCGACGTGTCAAAGGTCAGGTCGGCTAAATTCCGTCCGGCAACCGCCTTTTTCTTCTGGTTGTTTGTCATCAATGGTCTCTTTCTCGGTTTCCTGGGTACAGTATTGCCAACAAAGATTCTCATTCATGTCGGCGGCGGCGTCACGGCCCTGACGCTGGGCCGGATTGCCACTTTTTACTATTTCGCTTATTTCCTGATTATCCTCCCGTGGGTCAGCCGCAAGGAAAAAACCCGTCCCGTCCCGGCAAGCATTGCCCAGTCGGTTCTGGATGCCAGGAAGGAGGCTTGAGAGATATGCTGAAAAATATGAGAAAAATTACATTAGTGGCTCTGGCTGTTTCTGCAATTATCGGCGTCGGCGGCATTGCTAACGCGTCGAGTGAGACTTACAATATCAAACGTCATGACTGGCCTCAGGCCGGACCGTTCGGGAAATATGACAAGGCGTCCCTGCAGCGTGGCCTGCAGGTTTACAAGGAAGTATGTTCCGCCTGTCATTCGCTTAATCTGGTAGCCTTTCGTGACTTGAAGGCTCTCGGCTATAGCAAGCCTCAGATAAAAGCCTTTGCCGCGGGCTATGACTTCCCCGACGGGGTCGATGATAACGGTGATCCAAAAACCCGGATAGGCAAGCCGTTTGATTATTTCCCGGCACCGTTTGCGTCCGAACAGGAAGCCCGCGATGCCAATAACGGCGCCCTGCCCCCGGATTTTTCCCTGATGGCAAAATCACGCGAGCATCTGTCACTATTTACCCCGTGGGACAGTGTTTACGGCGAGGATTATATCGTCGGCATACTGACGACCTTCCATGATACGCCGCCAAAAGGCTATAAGTTGCCCGCCGGAACCTATTATAACGAAACCTTCCCGGGCAATAACATTGGCATGCCGCCACCATTGTCCGATGGTCTGGTTGAATATGCTGACGGCACCAAGGCGACAGTAGAGCAAATGGCAGAGGATGTAGCGTCTTTCATGTCATGGGCGGCCGAGCCAAAGATGGAAGAGCGCAAGGAAATGGGTCTTAAAGTTATTATTTTCATGACCATTCTGACCATCCTGCTGTATTTCGTTAATAAAAGTGTCTGGCGGAAAATCAAAAAAGGTGATGACCTTATTGAAAAGGACGACGAGTCAGCCTGACAGGTTGTCGGCACTGCATTATAATTTACAAGGTCGCCTGCGGGCGGCCTTTTTTTTCAGGCGGCTTTTATCGGAGAGTGAACACCCTTCAGGATTAATGAAGCAATATCCTTAAATTATGTAAAAATATAGATATCCTCTTAACCATTTAGAAATATCCATGTCTTACACCTACTCCCAGGGTATGTCTGGTCATACGGGTATATTTTTGCCGGGATAGAGCAAGAAATTATCTGAATATTCAGGGTCAGAATAAAATAAAGCAGTTAGGATATTTACAATGTTGGAATGGCTCAATAAATATACGATAAAATCAAGAATTTTGATCGTTATCTCCATCACATTCACACTTTTCATATTTATTTCGGCCTATATGATGGTGGGTTTATACCACCAGTCGAAAAATTTGGAAGTTCTTCAGACCCTTGCCAATTTCACGCCGAAGATCAGCGATCTCATTCATGAACTCCAAAAAGAACGCGGGACCTCCGCCGGTTATATCGGCACCAAGGCGTCCCGGAGCTTTACCACCAGAATTGATGCCCAGTATCAGCTCAGTGATCGCATGCTCAAGGCTTTTACCACTAAAATATCCTCATTGAATATAGCGGCCATCAGCCCCGGTCTGGCCAAAACCACCGCCACCGCGCGCGGCGCCCTGAATCAGTTGACAGCAAAACGCGCCGGAGTGAAAGCGTTGGACCTGAATATCGGTCAAATGGTAAAATATTACACCGGGACAATCAACAAGCTGCTGAATATGATCAAAGATATTCAGAATTTTTCCCATAGTCCGGTCATGGTGCGGGATGTCATGGCCTATATTGATTTGCTTGAGGCCAAGGAACGGGCCGGTCAGGAACGGGCAATGGGCGCGGATGGCTTTGGAGCCGGTAATTTTTCCCTGCCAACCTATAACAAATTCGTCGCCACGATTGCCCAGCAAAATACTTATATGAAAAGTTTCCGGGCCAATGCAGACAAGAGTATGAAGGCCTATGCCGCCACGCTGCTCAGCAGTCCTGAAGTTGAAAGAGTTAATGAATTACAGGCCTATGTATTGAAAAATTATCCCAATGTCTCAGGGAGCGGGGTTTCCGGGGCTGAGTGGTTTGATGCCATAACCAGAAAAATCAATCTTTATCACAAGATAGAAAATAAATTTATCGAAGTCATCAAAGCCAAAGAAGACAAACTTACCGCCAATGCCCGTTCCGCTTTCTGGGAGTTATTGATCCTGACCATTTCCCTTGGCATTGTCGTCGGCTATGTCTCGTTTAAAATTGCCGGATCGATAACCATTCCACTGCGGCGTATTCAACGGAGTATGGCTGAAATATCCAACGGGAATCTGGAGGCCGAGGTGACCCATACTGATCTTGGCAGTGAAATCGGGGAGATGGCCAGAAATGTTCAGGGATTCCAGCAGGGAGCGCTTCATCAGCAGGAGCTGGAACTAGAGGCCCGCGAAGCCAGGAAATTGCAGCGTCAGCATGACCGGGAAGCCGAGGAAAAGGATCGCGAGCTTCAGCAGGAAAAACTGGAGCGGGACCGTGAACAGACCGTGCGGCATCAACAGCGGTCGCAAAAAATTGACGCCCTGATTAAAGACTTTGACAGCAAGGTATCTTCGGCGCTGCAAGCGATGTCGGCGACATCTTCACAACTGTTGAGTTCCGCCGGCAGCATGGCGGGGATCGCCGAACAGACCGGTGCCTCCAGCACCACAGCGGCGGCGGCAGCAGAAGAATCAACAACAAATATCAACACCGTTGCCTCGGCTTCTGAAGAAATGTCGGCATCGGTTAGTGAGATCAGCCGCCAACTTGGCCAGTCAACTGAAATTACCCGGCGCGCGGTCAAACAGGCCGGGGACACCATGACAACCATGTCATCGCTGACCGAGACGACCGCGCTGATTGTTGATGTGGTCAAGCTGATCAATGATATTGCCGAACAGACCAATCTGCTGGCGCTTAACGCCACCATTGAGGCCGCACGGGCCGGTGAGGCCGGTAAGGGCTTTGCCGTTGTCGCCAGCGAGGTCAAGACACTGGCGACCCAGACCTCCCGGGCCACAGAGGAAATCAGCGGTCATGTCAGTGCGGTGCAGGCGTCGTCCCGCGATGCGGTCACGGCGGTTGAGGATATTCGTAATATTATTGCCGAAACCAATGATATTGCCACCTCGATTTCAGCTGCTGTCGAGCAACAGAACGCGGCGACCGCAGAGATTGCCCGCAATGTTCAGGAAGCGGCAAAAGGCTCTCAGGAAGTGACCACGGTTATTGTCGATGTCTCAACCGGGGCGTCAGAAACCAAAAGGATTGCCGAAAATGTCAATGGTGCCGCCAATGAGGTCAGCAGCAATGCCCGGACAATCTCAACCGTAGTGGATGATTTCCTGGCGAATATACGTACTTTGTAACCGCCCTGATCCTGTGACAGCAGGAAGTGATCAGGTAATTTTTAAGTCGGCCAACCGGTAAAATCCCGTGGATAATTTCCCCCCCGGACTTTGACCGGTTGGCCGTCTCTGTTGTCAGACAATATCATCCGCTGCGGAAGTATTATTTACCCCCTTGTCCCAGTAAGGCTCGCCGCCAAATACCCCTTTGAGATAATCAATCAGCACCCGCACCCGATAGGGCAGATGACGGGTCCGGGGATAAACCGCATAGGCGTTCAGCCCGGAACAGGGATAATCATCCATGAGAGGGATCAACGTGCCTGCGCTAATTTCCTGCCAGACGATAAAAGTCGGCGACAGGATGATACCGTGATCTTCCAGCGCCGCCTGCTTGAGAAAATCACCATTATTGGCAATCATGCTGGCGCCAAAGGTGACGGCATGATAACGGCCGCCGGGACCGGTAAAATGCCAGGTACGATTTCGGGCGTTGGCATAATGCAGCAGATGATGATGCTTCAGGTCATCCGGTTTCTGCGGCGGGTCCCGGTGCGCCAGATAGCCGGGGCTGGCACATAAAATGCGGCGGATCGGCGCGAGCTTTCTGGCAATGAGGCTCGAATCGCCAAGATTGGCGATGCGGATGGCAATATCAAAGCCTTCTTCAATCAAATCAACCTGACGGTCATTGAAATCCATATGAATGATCAGGCCGGGATGGCGGTCGGCAAAGATATTTATTGCCGGGGCCAGATGCAGCAGGCCAAAGGAAAGTGGTACCGATATTTTCAATACCCCGGTGAGCGTATGGCGGGTATTTGAGGTGGCGGCATTAATTTCCGCAACATCGGCCAGAATCTGCTGCGATTTCCGGTAATAATGCTGGCCGGCTTCGGTCAGGCTCGACTGGCGCGTGGTCCGGGTGAGCAGTTGAACCCCAAGCCGGAGTTCAAGGTCGCTCAGGCGGCGGCTGACCGCGGATTTGACCAGCCCGAGCTGATGGGCGGCCTGACTTATGCTGCCGGCATCAATAATGCGGACGAACGTGTCCATGTCTTCCAGTTGACCCATTGATATAGTTCTTATTTATAGAACAAAGAGTTGTCATTATCACTGTTTATTGATATCGCCGCAACTATTAATATCGTGATGTGGTCACAACAGACAATTATGATCATAATAAAATTTACTGGAGAAGGATTTAGCATGCTTAACTATCACTCTGTTGCCGCGCCGGTCGGGCGTGTGCTCATTTCCCTGCTTTTTCTGGTTGCGGGTCTGGGCAAGATTGCGGCTTACCACGGCACCCAAAGCTATATGGAAGCCAAAGGAGTCCCCGGCAGCCTGTTACCGGTCACCATTTTATTTGAGGTCGGCTTTTCGCTGGCGATAATCATTGGCTGGCAGACCCGGCTGGTTGCTCTGGCTATGGCAGGGTTCAGCCTGATCACGGCGGCAATTTTTCATTCTGATTTCAGCAACGAAATCCAGTTTATCATGTTTATGAAAAATGTCGCCATTGCCGGTGGATTTTTATTTCTGGTAGCCCACGGTGCCGGGGCGTTTTCGCTGGATCATTATTTTTCCCGCCGCCGGGTAGCCGGACAATAGCATGGGATTGCTTATTGACGGCAAGTGGCATGATCAATGGTATGACACCAAGGCCACCAAAGGCCGGTTTATCCGCAAGGATGCCCGGTTCCGCAACTGGATTACTGCTGACGGCGCACCGGGACCGACGGGTGTTGGCGGCTTCCGGGCTGAAGCCGGGCGCTATCATCTTTATGTGTCCTATGCCTGCCCGTGGGCGCAGCGCACCCTTATTTTCCGGGTGCTGAAGGGACTGAAATCCATGGTCTCGCTCTCGGTCGTCAACCCGCATATGGGGGCGCATGGCTGGACGTTTGCTGACGGTGACGGCGTGATCAAAGACTGTATCAATAATGCTGATTATCTTCATCAGGTTTATACCTCGGCACAGCATGATTATAGTGGCCGGGTCACGATTCCGCTGCTGTGGGACAAGAAAACCGCCACCATTGTCTCCAATGAATCCTCCGAAATTATCCGCATGTTCAACCGTGGCTTTGATGCCGTCGGTGCCGCCGCCGGTGATTACTATCCGTCTGAATTACGCCCGGAAATTGACCGCCTCAATGCCCGGATTTACCCGACGATCAATAACGGGGTTTACCAGGCCGGCTTTGCCACCTCTCAGGCCGCTTACCAGGAAGCGGTCCGGCCGCTGTTTGACAGTCTGGACTGGCTGGAAGGGATTTTGTCACACCGGCGTTACCTGACCGGCCCGCAGATTACCGAGGCCGACTGGCGGCTTTTTACCACGCTGATCCGCTTTGACCCGGTCTATGTTGGCCATTTTAAATGTAATCTGAAACGCATCAGTGACTATCCCGCTCTTTCAAACTATGTCCGTGATCTGTACCAGCAGCCGGGGATCAGCCGGACAGTCAATATGAGCCATATCAAACAGCATTATTATACCAGCCACCCGACGATCAATCCGACCCGGGTGGTGCCCCTCGGCCCGGAAGTGGATTATACCATGCCCCATAACCGGTCTGTTATCACCCAAAAAACATCATCCTGAAAGCATCACCCTGAATTAAGGAGAAGACAATGACAAAATGGCAGAATGAACCCTTTGAAATCAAGGTCAAGGCAGACGATAAACTGGCCTTCTGTATGTGTGGCCGGTCGGCAAACGGTCCCTATTGTGACGGCAGCCACAAGGGCAGCGACATTTTACCGGAGATCGTGACTTTTGGCCGGGATCAAACCATTCATATTTGTGGCTGCGGCAGGTCGCATACCCGCCCCTATTGTGACGGCAGCCACAAGACGGATACCGTACCGGCCTGACCCTGAAACTTTGATCTATTCATAGAAAATATTTGCCAAACCAGTGATTTCATATTACCTAGGGGCAGGAATATCTCAACCAAGCTGACCGGAATATTATGAAAGCCAGTAACCTGACCCCGCTGAAATTTGCCGACGGCTCTCGTTCGATCCGCCATGTGTTTATCCGTGATCTGGTCCTTGACAGCTATATCGGGGTCTATAATCATGAGAAAAACCATCCGCAGAAAATCCGTATCAATGTCGATCTGTCGGTTATTGAAAATACCAAGATGCTCAATGATGATATTAATAATGTCGTTTGTTATGAAAAAATTGCCGCCGCTATCGAGATCATTGTCAAATCGGGCCATGTCCATCTGGTAGAGACGCTGGCGGAAAATATTGCGGAAATGAGTCTGCAGGACGCCCGGATTTTATGTGTCAGAGTGCGGGTTGAAAAGCTGGAGGCGCTGGCGAATACCGCCAGTGTCGGCATCGAAATAGAAAGATACCGTAAATAGCGGCTCTTGGCTATTTTTGGCTAAACTGATGATTGTTACAGAAAAAAACCTTGAACCCTATGGGGTTAGGGTTTTTCATCCGGTTAACTTGTACACAGAAGACCCACGATAATTTATTTCAGCACCGAAACGACTCTGCGGCCGGATCAAATTCTTTATTAAAAGCGCCTTGACTTTTTTTTTATTATATATATCAACGCGTTATCGGAAGTGCCTATTTTTTAGGCAAATGGCTAA
>JAADGA010000034.1 GCA_013152615.1 Alphaproteobacteria bacterium | reverse complement strand
TACCAGCTGCTTGCCCAAAAATATCTGCGGCAATATTTATAGATATAAATGAGTGTTGCTCTGTTAAAAATGCGATATCAGTGGTTCTCCTGATTTATGCATTCACTATCAAGTGACGCTGAATCATTGAGATGGTCGCCGGTTTTCAGATACGAACGCCTTCGATCAGCAGATAGGTGTCTTCCTTTAAAAAGGTGGTGCCGGTAATCCGCAGATTTGACGATTGCTCAATATGATGACGGGTATGGCGGTCAAATCTGGCGCCATATATTTTTTCAACAAAGCGGGCAAATAATTCCTGTTTTTTCCTTATCCGGCGGTCTTGTGAATAGATAATTTCCAACAGCCGGAATCTTCCGCCCGGTTTTAATATTCTGCCGAATTGTTCGATCGCCAGCGCCTGAATATCATCGGGCATGACACAGCACATAAAGGTTGAAAGCACCCAGTCGAACTGATTTGACCCGATTGACGACATGATGGTGGCGTCTTCATTTATCAGCGTTATTTTGCATCGGGCCTGGGCTTGTCTTTTGCGGGCTCTCTCCAGCATTTTCCGGTTTAATTCGATCGCTACCAGTTCAACATCCTGATGATAGAATGGCAGATTTCGCCCGGTTCCGACCCCGGCCTCCAATATTTTTCCGCGCAGATCCCCGATTAGCGCCGGTCGCCATTTCCGGTATTGCCGTTCCCACGGATAATCCAGAAAATCATAAAAAGCCGCGGTCAGGTTATATTTCTTTTGCAGGAACAGATTTTTCTCATGCGGTTTCATGTCAATATTTATCCCGCCTGTGCGTGGGGTTGCGGATTACAAAAATAATATTCAATCCCATAGTCCCCTTTTCTGGCAAAGGATAGCAAGTGTAATTTATTATTCATTCCAATTCTGCTGATATGGGGGTAGTATGTCAGCATTAAAACAAGTGTATGAAAATATCCCACTGCAAAGGAGCAAACAGATGCCGTATGACTTTAGCGGGCAGGTTGTCGTTATCACTGGATCCGGCGGCGGATTGGGCCGGGCGCATGCGCTGGCGTTTGCCCGGCGCGGGGCAATGCTGGTGATTAATGATTTCGGCGGCACCCGGGACGGCGGGGATTCCCGGCAGAATACCTCACAGAATATGGCGGAAAAGGTGGTGCGGGAAATCACGGATCAGGGGGGCCGGGCCATTGCCAATGCCGGTAATGTGACCTCGGAACCGGATATGCAGGCCATGGTTGATCAGGCAATGTCGGCCTTCGGACGGATAGACGTTCTGGTGAATAATGCCGGGATTTTACGGGATAAAACTTTTGTCAAAATGGATTTGCCGGATTTCAGAACCGTGATCGAGGTCCATCTGATTGGCAGCGTTATTGCCACCCGGGCGGTCCTGCCGGTGATGCAGCAGCAGGAATATGGCCGGATCGTCATGACGACATCGTCAAGCGGCCTGTATGGTAATTTCGGTCAGAGCAATTATGGTGCGGCCAAGATGGGGCTGGTCGGCCTGATCAACACCCTGAAACTGGAGCTGTTTAAATCCGGCATCCGGGTTAACGGTCTGGCCCCGGTGGCGGCGACCCGGATGACCGATGATATTATGCCGCCGCAGATGCTGGAGCTGCTCAGCCCGGAGAGTGTCTCGCCGGCGGTACTCTATCTATGTGGCAAACAGGCCCCGACCGGCGAAATTATCACCGCCGGAGCCGGAACGTTCGCCAAAGCGCAGATTGTGGAGAGTGACGGGGTCTTCCTCGGGGCTGAAGCCACCCCGGAAATGATTGCGGAGAGCTGGAATGACCTTGCCGATATGACAACGGCGAAACCCTATAAACAGGGTTCTGACCAGAGCCAGAAATTCGTCGTTAATGCTTTTGAAAACAAGGGCTGAATCAGCTGTGGAAACAAGGGCTGAATCAGCCGGAACATGGTTTTAAAACCATGTTTATCAGCAGGGAACCGGCCCCCCCGGCGCTATTCTTTTTCAAAGATCACCGACAGGTTGTTGGCTGGCATATTAACTGTTTTTACCAGATTCAGGCCATGAACTCCGGCAATATCCGCCACCGCCTCGACATCACGCAGCCCCCATTCCGGGTTGCGTGAGCGCAGGTTAATGTCAAATAATTCATTGCCGGGTGCCGTGTGTTGGCCGCCGGTTTTATAGGGACCATAGAGATAGAGGATGCCGCCCGGTGGCAAAATGCGTGCCGCGCCCTTCATCAGGCCGATGGTCGATGGCCACGGCGAAATATGAATCATATTGATGCAGACCATGGCGGCAACCGGCAGCGGCAGGCTGATATTCTCCACCGGCCAGACATCATCCCGAGTGTTGATATCCAGCGGCGGCAGAATGTTATTCAGCTGAATATCCCACCACCATGCGCTGATGCTGTTGCGGTTCTCGGGGTCAGGGTCACTGGGCAGCCAGTAATGATTGGGCAGATGGCTGATGAAATAGGCGGCATGCTGGCCACTGCCACTGGCAATTTCCAGAATAGTGCCGTGATCCGGTAAACAGCCCGTCAGAACATTCAGGATTGGTTCCCGGTTACGCTCGGTTGACGGGGCATATTTTTTCTGGGCCAATTTATTCATCACCGGTTGCTTTCGGCAGCGGGAAATTTTCAATCTTGCCCGGCAGGGTCTCCAGATAAAGTGACTGGCTCGGGAAGGCAAAGCTGCTGCCGGCGGTCTCGACAATATGCTTGATTTCGAGGGCAAGGGTTTCCTTGATTTCCAGCCACTCCCCCCAGACAATTGTCCGGGTAAAACAGTAAAGCATCAGGTCGATAGAACTGTCATTGAAGCTGTCAACCCGGACAAAGGTCAGCACTTCGGGCGGATGGGCGAAATCATCATTACCCAGAACATATGCTTCTATCCGGTCACGTATGGTGCGCAGCTGCTCAATCGAGGTGTCATAGACCAGACCGATTTTCCAGTATATGCGCCGATGGGTCATGCGGCTGAAGTTAACCACGGCATTATCGGACAGGCTGGAATTAGGCACGAAAACCGGTGCTTTGTCGAAACGGCGGATGGTGGTGGTGCGAAAACCGATATTTTCCACCGTCCCCTCGACAATGCCCTCTACCAGAACCCAGTCTCCGGGGTGAAATCTTTTCTCGCCAATGATGAATAATCCGGCAATCAGATTCTTGAACACATCCTGGGCGCCAAGGGCGACCGCAACCCCGAACAGACCGAGTCCGGCAATCAATGCCGCGACCTTGATCCCCCATATCTCCAGAATTGCCGCTGCCCCGAGGAAGAATACCAGCGTACGGAGGGATTTGATCAGCCAGGTGATGATGCTTTCGGTAAAAAGCCCGCGCAGGCTGGTAAAAGACTGGCTCAGCGGCTCCACCAGCTTGAAAATACCCCAGAAGATATTAAAGGTGATCAGGGACCGGTTCAGGTTGTCGGCACCCGTTTGCAAACTGCCGTTCAGCACCAGCATCTCGGTCGCAAGGAAAACGCCGATGACTATCGGGATGAAGCGTAACGGGTCTTCCAGCGCATCAATCACCCGGTCATCAATATCATTTTTTGTCTTGCGCGACAGCGCCTTCAGCCGCCCGACAAAAAATTTGCTGAACAGCCGCCGGATTAACAGAAAGAAAAAGAAAACCAGCAGGGCAAGGATGATCTTGCCAATATCAATGCCGAAAACGCCGTGCTGCCAGACATCCCTGACCAAGGCAAGAAAATCATTGAATGAAAGTTTGTTCATGATAAGCCTGTTATGTTATTTTATCCACTTGATTTATAGCGTTCTTAATAACCTGAAAAAAATTAAAAGGGAATAGGGAGTTGTCCGCTGCGGGTTATTATTGGCCGTTCCGGACAGCAGAATTTTATCACCCCGGTTATTATTCGCGGGAATATCACCATTTGCGGGAATATCATGATTTCAAGGAAACGGGTCAATATACCGGGTCATCAGGGTTATTGCAGAAGTTCGCGCAATTTGCTTTTTATTCTGTTCCAAAGACCGGCCATGCCCGCACCGGGGATTTCATTGGCCGTTATATTGGTCGTCCGGTTTTCGATAATTTTTGCTTTAACCCTGGAATGATTGCGCAGCAAAAATGCCATACCGGCTTCATTAATTGCGGTATTATACTGAATGGTGAGGGCGTTACGTTTATATTTCATGCCTTCCGCGCCATAACTGATCAAGGCCGTATTCTGCGCCCCCCGGTTTCGGTACAGATAGTTATTTTCGATAAGGGCAACGCCGCCGTTTGGCAGATCAATGAGGTAGCTTGCTGAAATTTTCCCTTCATCAAAAATCCGGCTGTTTTTGATGATGGTGTTGCGCGCCCGGCTTTTGACCGCATGGCCGTATTCCGCCCCGCGCGAAATCGAGTTTTCCATGATAAACTGTGCAATTGCGCCGACGTAAATATTATGGGATAATTCATTGGTAACCGGATAGTCCTGTATATTCCGGCTGAATTCGGAGTTTTTTACCACCAGACGAATAGTTGGCCGGTTTGAGGTTAGCAAGCCCATCTCATTATCATGGAAATAATCATTATCCAACGTCATTGAGCCATTCTGCAGGCGAACGCCGGCGCCATTCTTGTCAGCAACCCGCGCCCCGGAAAATTCCAGATTGCGCAAGGTAACATTATTGCCGTTGACAACCCAGATGGCTTTGCCACCGGGGATGAGGCCGGTGGATGTCAGATGGGCAAAACCGTCGACCCCTTCAATCGTCAGATCATTCTGATTAATAGTGGCATAGTCATTTTTATAAACGCCGGAAAGAATCTTTATGGTATCGCCGTTTTTTGCGACTTTAATTGCCGCAGACGGTGTTTTCAGCATAAAGTCAGGGCCGACCAGCCACATCTTTGCCTGGGCGGATAATGGTAATCCGGCCATGACAATTATGAACAGCAGGAAACGCCAGTCTGTTCGAGGTAATCCGGATTTTAAATCAAAAAAATGTCTCATCGGGATAAAATACGCTTTTTGTGTTTTTTGATTGCATGTTGATATCCACTAATGGTTACATAGTTCTCGGGAATTGGCAATCGGCTAAACAGATTTTATACATCATACAGGGCAATATTTATACAAAAAAACAGGATATGGAATATGGAAAGCGAGATTATAACAACGGATATGATCATTATCGGAACCGGGCCGGTCGGGTTGTTTGCTATTTTTGAAGCCGGGCTGCTGGGGTTGAAATGTCATTTGATTGATAACCTCGACCGTCCCGGCGGGCAATGTACCGAACTCTATCCTGAAAAACCTATTTATGATATTCCCTCCAGGCCCCACGTCACCGGCCAGCAACTGGTGGAAGACCTGATGACACAGGCCAGCCCGTTTGATCCAACCTTCCATCTTGGTCAGCAGGCCGAAACCCTGGAGAAGATGGCGAGTGGTCATTGGCGGGTGACCACCACCCGGGGCGTGATCATTGACGCCCCGATTATTGTGGTGGCGGTGGGCGCGGGCAGCTTTGTCCCCAAGAAACCCCCGTATGGCAAACGCGCTGAATTTGAGCAGAAATCAATTGATTACGCGGTTCATAAGATGGAAAAATACCGCGATAAAAGGCTGGTCATTGTTGGCGGAGGTGATTCGGCGCTTGACTGGGCGATCACCTTGTTTCCACTGGCAAAAAGGGTCACACTGATTCACCGGCGTCGCGAGTTTCGCGGGTCTCAGGATTCTGTTCAGCGGCTGCATGATCTGACCACGGCGGGTAGCCTTGATGTGGTTTACGGCAATATTACCGACCTGATTGGTGATGACGGCCAGCTTTCAAAGGTTGCGGTGACCCTGCTGGACGGCGAGATACAGCATATCGACTGTGATTATCTGTTACCGTTTATGGGACTGAAGGTCAAACTTGGCCCGATTGCGGAATGGGGCCTCAACCTTGATAAAAAACATGTGGCGGTCGACCCGGAAACCTTTGAAACCACGCAACAAGGCATCTATGCCATTGGTGACGTCTGTACCTATCCCGGCAAGATAAAATTAATCCTGACCGGCTTTTACGAAGCGGCGGTCATGACCCGTTCCGCCTTCAGATACGCCTATCCCGACCGGAAAATAACGGCTGGTTATACCACAACCAACAGCGCCCTGCAGCAAAGACTCGGGATTACTGACAAATAACGAACTATTCATCTCCTATTCAGCGGAAATAGGCTACAATAACGACATGGTGGGATATTACAGGCTTATTATCTATGGATTTCTCGGGCTGTTCCTGATGGGGACGGGTGCGGTTGGCGCGGAACCGGACGGGCCAATGCTGAAAACGGCGTTTTTCGTTCAGGCGAGACCGCAGAAAAGACCGATGGAAAATCGCGTTAAACGGTCTTTCAGACGCCATGACAACAGCCCGAAACAACGTTACCGTTATAACAAGGCCCGCAAGGCCCTGAGGTCCGGACGCATTGTTTCCCTGTCGGTCATTCGCCGCCGTATTCGACAGTCTTTTCCGGGAAAGATTGTTGATGTCAGACTGCAGGAACCCCGAGGAGAAAACCGGCGCTATATCTATATTGTCAAGCTGCTCAGAAAGGATGGCCGTCTGCTGGTGCTGAGAATAAATGCCGCCAATGCCCGGATTATCAGTGTCAGGGGTAATGGCTGATGCGGTTGTTACTGATTGAGGATGATCCGGACCTGTCGCGACAGATGAAACTGGTGCTGGAAAGTGATGGCTATGCGGTTGATACCGCCGCCGATGGTGAGGACGGTCATTTTCTGGGTGAAGCCGAAAATTATGATGCAATTGTCCTTGATCTCGGCCTGCCGCTCATGGATGGTCTCTCGGTGCTGAGCCGGTGGCGCAAGCAAGGAATAGCCACCCCGGTTTTGATCCTGACCGCCCGGGATGGCTGGTCCGAGAAGGTTGCCGGGCTGGATGCCGGGGCCGACGATTATGTCACCAAGCCGTTCAAGATCGAAGAAGTGCTGGCGCGGGTGCGGGCCTTGATCCGCCGGGCCGCAGGGCAGGCGTCTCCGGACCTTAGCTGTGGCCCGGTTACCCTGAATACCAACAGCGGCAAGGTCACGGTGGATGGCCTCTCTGTCCATCTGACCGCCCAGGAATACAAGCTGCTGGCCTATCTGATGCATCATCCGGAAAAAATTATATCACGGACGGAATTAACCGAACATCTCTATGATCAGGATTTCGATCGTGATTCAAATACCATTGAGGTTTTTGTCACCCGGATCAGGAAAAAACTGGGGGTGCAGATTATCAACACTATCCGGGGATTGGGATACCAGCTTGTCGATATATCACAGCAAACAACCGAATAAAAACGCCGAACCGGACAGACTGCCGCGCAAGCGCTCCCTGTGGTTCCGATTATTGTCATTCTCTGCTGTGTGGACACTTTTTGCCCTGATATTTGGCGGCTATCTGCTGTCACTGACCTTTAAAGAGACCATCGAGGATAATTTTGACGAACGCCTGACCGGTCTGCTGGAAAATCTGATCGGCATCAGCAGCAGTAACGGTGATAACCGGATCACCTTTTATCGTACCATGGCAGACTCCCGGTTTGATCAACCCTATTCCGGTTGGTACTGGCAGGTTTCAACCCCGAAACAACAGCAGGATCAGGGGGTTTTCAGATCGCGCTCCCTGTGGGATCAAAGCCTGAAAATTGATTTTAGCAAGTCTGCCACCCGCATTCGGTTCTCGATGATTACCGGGCCGGAAAATCAGCAGTTGAGGATGGCGGAAAAGGATATTGTCTTTCCGGGGAGCCCGGTGATTTTCCGCTTTAGCGTTGCCATCGACAGATCGGAAATCAGGGCGCATTTCAAGCGGTTTGACAATATTCTGATTTACTCTCTTGGTGCCCTCGGTTTTGGCCTGATCGCCCTGTCTTTTCTGCAGGTATATCTGGGGCTGAAGCCGTTGGGCAATATTCGTCATTCCCTGTCGCGGATCCGCACTGGCGAGACCGCTCATCTGCCGGAAGATTTCCCGACCGAAATTCAACCGCTTGTCGATGAAATGAACGCCCTTCTGGATCATAATAACCAGATTGTTGACCGCTCCCGGACCCAGGTTGGCAATCTGGCTCATGCGCTGAAAACCCCGCTGGCGGTGATCATGAATGAGGCCGAACTGCATCAGGGACAATTGTCGGATGTGGTGCAGAGACAGTCGGAAATAATGCGGCGGCAGCTCGCGCATTATCTGCGCCGGGCCAGGGTTGCGGCCAACATAAAAACCATCACCAGCCGGACGGAAGTCATGGCGGTTCTTACCAATATTTGCCGGGTAATGGCCCGTATTCATAAAAACCGGCAGTTTTCCATCATGCCGATCGCTGATCAGGCCCCGGTATTTTTCCGTGGGGAACGGCAGGATTTGGAGGAAATGGTCGGTAATCTGGTCGAGAATGCCGCGAAATGGGCCACGGACAAGGTAACGGTCTCATGCCGGAGACAGGGGAAGCAGATTATTATCGAGGTGGCGGATGATGGCCCCGGCATTGACAAACCGGCCCGGGATTCGGTGTTTATGCGCGGCGAGCGGCTGGATGAGAACACCCCCGGCACCGGCCTCGGGCTGTCAATTGTCAAGGACCTGTCAGGGTTGTATGACGGCACAATTACATTGCTGGACAATAATCCCCACGGCCTGCTGGCGCGGTTAACCCTGCCCGCTGCCGCTATGCGGACTTCTCCGCGTCATTAAATTCCGGAAATCTTAAATCCTGGCAATTTTAAATTCTGGTAATTCTGCCGGACCTGTGGTTCGCGCTGAATTCTTTCTTTGTCGGGAACAGAATGGTGCCGCTGGGAAGAATTGAACTTCCGGCCTCGTCATTACCAATGACGCGCTCTACCACTGAGCTACAGCGGCCCGTATTCTTATGCAGAATGGCGCGGAAGATGCCATAGCTTTTAATGACACGCAAGCCCTATTCCGGTATTATTTGTGATTTATGGAATTTACTCTTAAATTGGCCTGAATTGGCCCTTATTGCAGTGAGGATATCCCGATGGATAAAAAAGACCGGCACAAGGCAAAACAGGAGCGGCTGGCACAGGCACTCAGAGATAATCTTAAACGGCGCAAACAACAGAAACCATACCGCGAAAACTGTCCGGACAAGTCTGCCCCCCCTGACAAGAAATAATATCCCGCCACTGTCTGGTATGGTATCTTGTGGTGTCTGTTGTCTTGTGGCAGGGCAATTTATGGGGTACAAAAACACGAACTGAAAAAACCGGGAAAAAAGGATAGCAGCATATGGCCATCATGTCAGACAAATGGATCAAGGACAAAGCCGTGAATAACGGTATGATTACCCCGTTTGAAGACCGGCAGCAACGCGACGGGGTCATATCCTACGGCCTGTCATCCTATGGCTATGATGCGCGGGTGTCGGGGGAATTCAAGATATTCACCGATGTCGATTCGGTGACGGTGGATCCGAAAAATTTTGCCCCGGAGAGCTTTGTTGACCGCTCCGGTGATATCTGCATCATTCCGCCAAATTCCTTTGCGCTCGCCCGGACGGTGGAATATTTCCGCATCCCGGAGGATGTGCTGGTGATCTGTCTCGGCAAATCGACCTATGCCCGCTGCGGGATCATTGTTAATGTCACCCCGCTGGAGCCGGGCTGGGAAGGTCATGTAACCCTGGAATTTTCCAACACCACGCCGCTGCCGGCCAAAATATATGCCAATGAAGGTGCCTGCCAGTTCCTGTTCTTTGCCGGTAACGAACCGTGCGAAGTCTCCTATAACCAGCGTGCCGGTAAATATATGGGTCAAACCGGGGTAACCCTGCCGAAGCTATAAAGAGATTTTTAAGGTATTATTTTTTTGTTAGTGGGGGTTCCACCCCCGCGCGCACGCTCCCCCGCCTCGCATTGGCTCGGGCGGCCGGTCGGCCTTGCCTCAGACCGGTGGTCTTCGGAGGC
>JAADGA010000033.1:7809-24168 GCA_013152615.1 Alphaproteobacteria bacterium | reverse complement strand
CAATGTCGGTGATTGAGACCATATCGGAAACCATCGCCCTTGAAATGGATCTGCGCTATGAAGCCGCCGCCGCCTCTGAACTGAAAGACAATTGCGCGAATAACGCCAACTACGCCGTGCCCGATGTCAACTGGGACCTGACCAGCCGCCGCATCCTCTGCACCAGTCTGGTCAAGGGGATTTCCTTCTCGCACAAGGCCGAAATAGCCGCCGCCGGGCATGATATGAAAATTCTGGCCGAAGGGCTGGTCGAAAGCTTTCTGACCCAGGCGCTGAATGATGGTTTTTTCCATGCCGACCTGCATCAGGGCAACCTGTTCGCCTGCAAGAATGACCGGGGCGAGGGCAACAAGATTACCGCCATTGATTTCGGTATTATGGGCCGGATCGACCGCAAAACCAGACGCTGCCTCGCCGAAATTCTCTATGGTTTTATCAATCAGGATTATCATCTGATCGCCCGCGCCCATTTTGATATTGGCTATGTGCCGCCCGACCAGTCGCTGGAGAAATTTACCCAGGCGATTCGCGCGGTCGGCGCACCGATTGTCGGCAAGCCGGTCGCGGAAATTTCGGTTGGCAAATTGCTGGCCCAACTGTTTGAGACCACGGCAACATTCAACATGCCAACCCAGCCACAGCTGATTCTGCTGCAAAAAACCATGGTAACCGTGGAAGGGGTCGCCCTCGACCTTTACCCCGAAATCAATATGTGGCAGGCGTCACGCCCGATTATCGAAAAATGGATGCTGGACAATCTCGGCCCGACAGCAAAAATCCGCAGCTTTGCCGAGGCCACACTTGAAACTCTGAACCGCATCCCGAAAATTCTCGATGATATTGAGGCGCTGGCCACTGCCGCCCGCAAAATTCAGCAGGCGCAGGAAGCAAGGCGGCACCGTAGCCCGCTCAGACTGTTTTTTTATGGCCTTTTGGGCGGCATCATCGGCAGCCTTGGCCTTTATGCCATAATCAACAGTATTATTCAGTAGTTTACTTGATTTTACCCGTTATTATTCCTACATTACTCTCATGACCTTGAAATCAACCAGCGCTCTGAGCGGAAAGCGTTTGCTGCTTATCATCGGTGGTGGCATTGCGGCTTATAAATGTCTTGACCTGATCCGGCGGCTGCGGGAACGGGGAATGGCGGTGCGCGTCATCCTGACCAGAGCCGGCGAAAAATTTGTCACCCCGCTGGCACTCGGCTCGTTGAGCGGCGAAAAAGTCTACACTGATCTGTTTTCCCTGACCGATGAGGCGGCAATGGGCCATATCCGTCTGTCGCGGGAGGCGGACCTGATACTTGTCGCCCCGGCCACCGCCAATATAATGGCAAAAATGGCCGCCGGTATTGCCGATAATCTGGCAACCACGGCCCTGCTGGCGACCGACAAGCCGGTCATGATCGCCCCGAGTATGAATAGTCGCATGTGGAGCCATCGGGCCAGCAGGCGCAATCTCGACCAGCTGCGTCAGGACGGTATCCGGGTGATTGGCCCGGGAAGCGGCGACCTTGCCTGTGGTGAAGTCGGCGTGGGACGGCTGGCAGAGGTGGATGATATAGTAACCGCGCTGGAAAATTTCTTTGTGCCGACGGGGCCGCTCACCGGCAAGCATATATTAATTACCGCTGGCCCCACTCATGAGGCTATTGATCCGGTACGCTATATCGCCAATATTTCGAGCGGCAAGCAGGGCTATGCCATTGCCCGTGCGCTGCGTGATCTTGGCGCCCGCGTCAGCCTGATTTCGGGGCCGACCACGCTTGCTGATCCTGACGGGATTGAGACTATCCGGGTGACATCGGCCCGCCAGATGCTGGCGGCCCAGCAGGCGCTGCCCGCAGATGTCGCGGTCTGTGTCGCCGCTGTTGCCGACTGGCGCGTTGCGGCTGAACAGGGTCAGAAAATCAAAAAGCAGGACGGCAGCCTGCCGACATTGCCTCTGGTGGAGAACCCGGATATTCTGGCAATGCTGTCACAGAAAAATGATCAACGGCCCGGACTCGTCATTGGTTTTGCCGCCGAAACCGAAAATATTTCGGCCAACGCGACGGCCAAACGCGCGCGCAAAGGCTGTGACTGGATTGTGGCCAATGATGTCTCAAGCCATGACGGACAAGGCGTTATGGGCAGCGATCATAACCGGGTCAGCCTGATCACCGCTGCCGGAATTGAGGACTGGGACCGCGCGCCCAAGGATGATATTGCCGCCCGGCTGGCCCGCAAAATAGCGGCCTTTTTTATGGCCAGAGAGGAATTATGACCACTGCCGCTTTTCAGCAATTGCCCCATGGCAAGGGACTCAAATGTCCTGCCTATGAAACCGAGAATAGTGCCGGCATGGATCTGATGGCAGCGGTTGAGGCCGAACTAAGGCTCAAAGTCGGCGCACGACTGTTGGTGCCGACCGGCTTTGCCATGGCGCTGATGCCCGGCTTTGAAGCCCAGATTCGCCCGCGTTCAGGCCTCGCCTGGAAGTATGGGGTTACGGTACTGAACAGCCCCGGGACCATTGACAGCGATTATCGCGGCGAAATCAAGGTAATCCTGATCAATCACGGGGCCAGGGATTTTATCATCAGCCGCGGCATGCGTATTGCCCAGATGGTGATCGCGCCCGTCACCCGGATTGTTTGGCAACGGCGCGATAGTCTTGAGCAAACAGCCCGCGGGACCGGAGGATTTGGCTCTACCGGTGTTGAAAGTTAAAGGATTTAGAAAACCATGTTTCGTTTGACCAGAAAAATGATTTACGCCCTCGAGGCCGTCGTCGATGTTGCCCATAACGGTCGTACCGGACCGGTCCAGTCCCGGGACATCACCCAGCGCCAGGGAATTCCCGGGCGCTATCTGGAGCAGGTGATGCAGCAACTGGTTCGTGCCGGTATTTTAAAGGGGGTCAGAGGTCCCAAAGGCGGCTATAATCTGGCGCGAGAAAGACGCCGGATCTGTGTCGGTGAAATTGTCCGTATCGTCAGCAATATGGACACGAATAAGAACAGCACCATCACGCTGTCTCATTCCGCCCTTGGCATCAAGGTGATCAGCCCTTTGATTGAGAGCCTTAATAACACCATTATTGAGGAGCTTGATACCATCACCTTGCAGGATTTATGTCAGCAAGCCACCAATGAAGGCATCAAGGCCGATCATGCAAAAAGTTTTACCTTCACCATATAACCGCAGGAGATATAATTATGCCCATTACCGAAACCGTTACCGACACCGTTACTGACATCGGCACAGAAGGTCGGGGCAAAATTTATGACAATATCATTGAAACCCTGGGCAATACCCCGTTGGTACGGATGAACCGGATGGGCCGGGAAAGTGGCGCGGAAATCCTGCTCAAACTTGAATTTTTCAACCCACTAGCCTCGGTCAAGGACCGAATCGGGGCGGCAATGATCGCCAGTCTGGAAAAGCAGGGCAAAATTACCGAAGGCACCCGGATTATCGAACCGACATCCGGCAATACCGGGATTGCACTGGCCTTTGTCTGTGCCGCCAAGGGCTATAAGCTGACCCTGGTGATGCCCGAAAGCATGTCGATGGAACGGCGCAAGATGCTGCTTATTCTCGGGGCCGACCTTGAACTGACCCCGGCGGAACGGGGCATGAAAGGTGCCATTGCCCGCGCCGAAGAACTGGTAGCGGCTTCCGATAATGCGGTCATGCCGCAACAATTTGCCAATCCGGCCAATCCGGCGATCCACGAGATCACCACCGCGACCGAAATCTGGAATGACACCAACGGTGACGTCGACGTGGTTATATCCGGGGTTGGCACCGGCGGCACCATTACCGGTATCGCCCGGGCGTTAAAGCCAAAAAAAGACAGTATTCTGTTTGTCGCCATTGAGCCTGAGGATAGCCCGATCCTGTCCGGTGGCCAACCCGGCCCTCATAAAATTCAGGGGATAGGCGCCGGTTTTATTCCCGAAGTTCTGGCGACAGAATATATTGACGAAGTGCTGACGATCGGCAATGAGACTGCTTTTGAAACCGCGCGGAATGTGGCGAAATTCGAAGGTATTCCGGTTGGAATTTCTTCGGGTGCCGCCATTGCCGCCGCCCTTGAGATGGCCGGGCGCGATGATATGAAGGGCAAAAAAATTGTCGTTATCATCCCCTCTTTTGCCGAACGTTATCTGTCAACCCCGCTGTTTGACGGGCTGTAAACGGCCTTGGACCCTGCCCTTGGCGATCTGTCGGTGAAGGACACGGCAATGACTCTCGATGACGATCAGCTTGATCGCTACGCCCGCCATATTATCCTGAAACAGGTCGGGGGCAGTGGCCAGAAGAAATTGCTGTCTTCCCGGGTGCTGGTCATCGGGGCCGGTGGCCTTGGCAGTCCGCTGATGCTGTATCTGGCCGCCGCCGGAGTCGGCACCATCGGCATCATTGACGATGATGTCGTTGATTTAAGCAATCTACAACGGCAGATTATCCATAGCACAGACCAGATCGGGGCCGCCAAAACCGCCAGTGCGGAAATAATGATTAACCGGATTAATCCGGGGGTGAATATCATGCCTTATCCCGTCCGGCTAACGGCGGATAATGCCGAACAGATTATGGCGGATTATGACATTGTCGCCGATGGCTGCGATAATTTTGCCACCCGTTTTGTGGTTAACGACTGCTGCCTGAAGCTGAAAAAACCACTGGTCTCGGCGGCGTTAAGCCAGTTTGACGGCCAGATCAGCACCTTCAAGGGCTACCTCGCGGACAAGCCCTGTTACCGCTGTCTTGTTCCCCGTCATCCGGGCAATGTCGGTAATTGTGCCGAGGCCGGCATTCTGGGTGCTGTTGCCGGTATTCTCGGCACTATGCAGGCGGTAGAGGTCTTAAAGGAATTGCTCAATCTTGGCGACAGTCTCGCCGGGAAACTGGTGCTTTATGACGCCCTCGGCACCACCAGCCGTGTCATTACCTTACCCAAGGACCCGGGCTGCGCCGCCTGCAATCATATGTCCTAGCGCACTGTCAGCCCCGCCAGATTCTGGTCCAGATTCCGTCTGGGTCCATCCCCCGTCTAGGCCCAGTCTTCCAGTACCCGGTCCGGCGGGTTGTGACCGTCGGCAAAGGTCTTGATATTGATCAGAACTTTCTCGCCCATGTCATTACGGCCTTCGGTGGTTGCCGAGCCCATATGGGGCAGAGCCACCACGTTGGGCATCTGCAGAAGCCGCGAATTGACCGCCGGTTCATTCTCGAACACATCAAGCCCGGCCCCCGCCAGTTCGCCCGCCGACAGCATCCTGATCAGGGCATTTTCATCAATCACTTCGCCGCGCGAGGTATTGATGATAAAGGCATGTTTCTGCATCAGCTTCAACCGCCGGGCCGACAGCAGATGATAGGTGGCCGGGGTGTGAGGGCAGTTGATTGAAATAATATCCATCCGCGCCAGCATCTGATCAAGGCTCTCCCAATAGGTCGCCTCCAGCTCTTCGGCAATATCGGTGCCGACCCGGTGACGGTTATGATAATGGATTGACAGGCCAAAAGCTCTGGCCCGGCGCGCCACCGCCTGACCAATCCGGCCCATGCCGATAATGCCCAGCCGCTTGCCCCAGATGCGCGAACCACGCATGCTGGTTGGCGACCATCCGGACCATTCGCCGCTGCGCATCAGCCGTTCGCCTTCAATCAGGCGGCGCGGCACCGCGAGCAGCATCGCCATGGTCATGTCGGCGGTATCCTCGGTCAACACCCCCGGGGTATTGGTTACGGTGATATTGCGGCTGCGGGCAGAGGCCAGATCGATATGATCAATCCCGGCCCCATAATTGGCAATCAGCTTCAGCGCGGGTCCGGCCTGAGCCAGAATCCGCGCGTCCAGCCGGTCGGTCACCGTCGGCACCAGAATATCCGTCTCTTTGACCGCATCGGCCATTTCGGCGGCACTGAAACGGTGATCATCCAGATTAAGCCGGACGTTAAACAGTTCCATCATCCGGGTTTCAATAATGTCAGGTAACTTTCTTGTGACGATTACCAGGGGCTTTTGGGACGTCATTCACAACTCCGGTTTAAATATTATTCAATCTGTAATTAAAGCCTTGTGGTCAGCTTTTGTTGCTCTATCATATCTAGCAGAGTTTCCGGACAGTTTCAAATGTCTCGATCAATATTCACCTGCGGACGTAAAAAAATACCGGGGCAACCCGACAGAAGAAAATTCACAATGGCCAGATGGCATGTCAGATATATAATAATGCTGTTCCTGTTATCAAGCCCCGGCATATCCGGGGCCATGGCCGGAGAAAAAATTCTGATGGGGGAATCCGGTTATCCGGTACCAAGATATGTCTCTCTGGCGAAAAACACGGTTAATGTCAGAACCGGGCCCGACGGCAAATATCCGATAATATGGATATTTAAAAAAGCCGGGCTGCCGATCAAGGTAATCGCGGAATATAAGGACTGGCGCAAAATAGTCGATTCGGAGGGGGCCACCGGCTGGATCTGGGGTCCGCTGCTCTCCAGCCGCCGAACCGGTCTGATCATTGCCCGACGTCAGCCATTGCTGAAAAATCCGGGCAGGAATCAACCGGTCGCCGTCATTGCCGAGGCCGGTGTTATCGGCAAAATCCGCCGCTGTGACCACGGCTGGTGCGAATTGGAGGTCAACGGGTTCAGTGGCTGGCTCAGGCAATCCCGCTTTTGGGGGACGCTGAAGGGGGAAAAGCTTGATTAACCGGCTGCCGGAGCGCGGCTCACGCTATTTTATTATTTGTAATCAACGGGGTTATGCGTCGGCGATTGGACGAACAAGACGCAAAGAAACGCGCCGCATATGTATATGCGGCGGCTCTTTAAGATGTATTCCTCCCATACTCAACAACGGAGAGGACCAGAGACGGTGTGTCTCTAGTTAATCAGCTGAACGCTGGCGGCGGCTTCTTTGCCCCGGTTTTCAGCTACTTCATAGCTTACTTTTTGTCCATCATCCAGTTGACGAATGCCGGATTTCTCCAGTTCTGTTATATGTACGAATACATCTTTACCGCCTTCATCAGGGGCGATAAAGCCATAGCCTTTATTTGTGTTAAACCATTTTACTGTGCTGTGCCAGTAGCCATTTTAAGCTTCCTTAGTGTCTGTATTATATATTCTCCGCTTTCTCTGCGGCATGTTCAAGAGTTCGTATAAGTCCGGAATTGAAGCTCTAGAAACAGACAGCAGGACCCAATTAAATGGACCAAACACCTCAGAGAGGATCTGTTTAAGATTCTATTTATATCCTCAAATAGGAGAATCAACGTAACTCAATATATGCTTTTATGTTAGATGATCCGAAAAATCAATCTAATATTTTGAAACTGCTATAGAAATCGGGATTTCGGGGGGATATGGCACGCTCATTTGCCCGCTGCGCACAGGGCCTGACCATGGCAGACCTTATGATTTATCTTCGCTGGTCTATCCATGATTCTATTTCTGCCGCCGCCATTGGTCTGCCCATAAAAAACCCCTGACCATGATCACAACCAAGGTCATGGAGCAGATTCCACGTCTTTTCATTCTCGATTCCCTCGGCAACCACCGTCATATCAAGCTTGTGCGCCAGCAGAATCGAGATTTCCACAATTGAGCGGCATTTCTTGTCTCTTATCATGCCCCGAACAAAAACCTTGTCAATTTTAAGTTCGGTAAACGGGGTACGAACCAGTTGCTGCAACGAAGAATAGCCGGTACCAAAATCATCAATGGCGAGGGCAAAGCCCTTCATTTTGAGGCGGGTGAGAATATCCATATAACGCATGACATCCGACATGATGGCGGTTTCGGTAACCTCTATCGTAACATTGGATATATCGGCATCCATTTCCATCGCACAGGTTACCAGTTTTTCGGGCAGGTCCAGATCATCCAGTATTTTAGGAGAGAAATTAATTGATATTTTCAGATCAAGGCCTATTTTTTCCCAATATACCATCTGGTGGATGGCGGCCTTGGTCACAAATGAGGAAATATCCATAATCAGATTATTATTTTCGGCAAGGGGGATAAAATAACTGGCCGGGATTTCACCCATGAGCGGATGGTGCCACCTGATCAGCACCTCGACCCCTTTGATTTCATGATCCACAATATTTATCTGTGGCTGGTAAACCAGTGTCAGCTCGTTATTCGCCAGCGCCCGACGTAAATCATCCGGCGTCGGCATTTCATTGATGACGCGCCCTTGTGGCCGGGTCTCCTCCACATATTTTGTCAGCAGCTTTTCCAGCTCCTGCGCCCGGAATGGTTTCTGTAATGTCCCGAGCACCGTCAACCCCTGTTCATGGGCAAGTTCCTGAGCCGTATGAAGCACAGTTTCATCCTTGCCACTCATAAAGATGACCGACGCTTCGCTGTTATTGTCATGAAGAAACCGCAGCAGCTCAACCCCGTCGGTATCGGGCATAAACAGATCAAGCACAAAAATATTGATATCAATACTATAAAGCAGGGCAAATTCCGCCGGATCATCGGTTAAGACAACGTCCAGCCCCATACCCTCTGCCACTTCCGCCACAAACTCGGCAAAATCAACTTCATCATCAACAACCAGAAGCTTTACCTTATTCATAATCTTCTTCTTTTTTGTGGAGAACTTCCCACACCCGATTGGCCAGTTCCCCGCCCCGATAGGGTTTGGCAATCAGCATCTCCCCCCATCTTTTTATGACATCTACATTTTCGATCTTACCGGCAAAACCGGAAGTTAACAATATCTTCAATCCGGGATGCAGGCGCATGGCCGTCTCCGCCAGGTCAAAACCGTCCCGTGACCCGGCCATGATCACATCGGTAAACAGCAGGGCAATTTCATGGTTGTCCTCAAGAATCTGAATGGCTTCATCGGCACTATGGGCGCAGATGGTGGTATAGCCGATCTTGTCCAGAATGCGTTTGGCGATAAAGGCAAGCTCCTCCTCATCATCAACAATAAGTATGGTCTCATGCCCTGTTGGCAATGGCATATCGCTTTTTTCCGGATATTTAATCTGTTGCGCCATCCCTCTGGCCATGCCGGACGACTGCGGCAGGTAAATCCTGAATGTGGTGCCGATATTTTCCTCCGAATAAAAGGAAATATAGCCTTTGGACCGCTGAATGAAGCCATAAACCATGGCCAGACCAAGTCCGGTCCCCTTGCCTTTTTTCTTGGTGGTGAAAAAGGGATCAAAAATCCTGCTCGAGGTCTCCTTGGAGATGCCGCTGCCGGTATCACTTATGATGATCTCGACATAGGCCCCCGGTTTGACATGTCGTTTACCGGCAGCAATCGGATAATCGACCGTCTTGTTCCGGGTTTCAATGCTCAAGCGGCCGCCGCCGGGCATGGCATCGCGGGCGTTGAGGGAAAGATTGACCAGCATGTCTTCAAAATCCCCGGTATTGATTTCCACCATCCACAGGTCATCCGCCAGAACGGTCTCAAGGCTAATCTGGCGGGTCAGGGATTTACCGATCAGTTCTTTCAGGCTGTTGATGATTTTGTTGACGTTTGCCGGGCTGCTGGCTTCGGGAGTCTGATGGGAGAAATTGAGTAGCCGGCGGGTCAGTGAAGATCCCCTGAGGGCGGCATTCTGTGCTTTTTGCAATTGCTGGCGGAGCTTGCTGTCGTCCTCCATTTTCCGCATCACCAGATCAAGATTGCCGATAATGATGCCGAGCAGGTTATTAAAATCATGGGAAATACCACCGGCGAGTTCGCCGATCGCTTCCATCTTCTGTGATCGGCGCAAATGTTCCTCAAGTTGTCGGCGTTCGGTAACATCCTCTCTCACCACGACGAAATGGGTAATGGTTCCATCCTCTGCCGTAATCGGTGAAATTGAGGTATTCTCCCAGAACAAACTGCCATCCTTACGCATGTTATGAAATTCTCCACACCATTCCGACCCGGAGCCGATCGCCTGCCACAACTGGGAATATTCTTCTTCGGGGCTGTAACCCGATTCCAGAATACGGGGTTTTTTACCGATAACCTCATCCGCCAGATATCCGGTGGTTTTCTCAAATTTCGGATTAACATATTCTATGCCCCCATGAACGTCGGTAATGATAATGGAGACCGGGCACTGTTCAATGGCTCTTGACAAAGTGCGCAGTTTGTCTTCGGCAATTTTATATTTGGTAATGTCCTGAACCATGGAGGCCGAACCAATGGATTTGCCGGTTTCATCAATCAACTCGGTATTGAACCATTCACAGATGATGACCCGGCCATCGCTGGTCACATTCTCATTGATGATATGTTGCCCCTTTGGCTGATGCCTGATTTTCTCGGCAATCTCAGACATTCTGGGGCTGAATTCCTTTGGTACCAGCAGGTCAATAATATGTTTTCCCAGTGCCTGTTCCTGACTATAGCCAAAAATCTTTTCTGCGGCCGGGTTCCATTGGACACAGCTGTAATCGCCGTCACAGCCGACGATAGCCAGGGGAGAATTTTCAACATGCAGCGATAACCGCGCTTCACTTTCCTTTAGGGCGGTTTCGGCCTTTTTCAGCTCGGTAATATCAATGATACTGACCGGGACATTATTAAAATCCTCATCCGTCTGCGGTACCCGGAACGACAGAATCGCATTGATGGTGGTGTCATCAGCCGTTTGAAAGCTTATTTCAGAGCGGAATATCTTTTCCTTGTTCCAAATAGCATACAACCCGTTGATAAATACCCCGATATCATCCGGGCCGAATTTTTTATTAATTGGGTGAAAAAATTCATCTTCGCTATCTACTTTAAATAATTTCAAGGTTGCTCTATTGACCTGAACAACCTTGACCATGGCCGCCATATCCCAGGCGGCCTGTTGGTTTTCCTTCAAATATTGCCGCAGGTCGCTGACGCCACTATCCCGCAGCGTCTTCAGCATGTTATGTACCTGTGACATATCTTCGTTCCAGATGGAAATTTCGGCATTTTCGAACAGCCTTTTGAACCGTTCCTCGCTCTGGTGTAACGACTGACGAACGGTATATTCCTCGGTAACATCGCGAAAAACCAGCACAACCCCGGTAATATCGCCGTCATCATCGCGAATCGGTGATGCCGAATCAGAAATCTGATATTCGCTCCCGTCCTTCGAGATCAGAATGGTATGATTGGCCAGACCGATAACATTGCCCTTCCTCAGGACGATCCTGACCGGGTTTATCGCCGGTTTGCGGCTTTTGGCGTTAATGATGTGAAAAACCTCGTCGAGCGGCTTGCCGGTGGCGTCGCTGACGGCCCAGCCCGACAGCTTTTCGGCAACCGGATTCATCCGGGTTATGTTGCCATATATATCGGTGGCTATCAAGGCATCGCCGATGGAATTGAGGGTGGTGCGCAGGCTTTGTTCATGTTTCGTCAGATCAAATTCGATCTGGATTCTGGCCTCTATCATCTGATTGAAAATATCATTCAGATCGCCGATTTCGTCATTATATTTACCGGTGGCCCGTTTGGTTAATTCGCCCGACAGAATACGCCGCGTGATGTTTGACAGGGATATTATCGGGATGACCACCCGGGCTCTGAGGTGAAGAAAGGCCAGCACGGAAAATAATATGGCACTGCCGATCAGGGCTATAATAATTTTCCAGAAAATATTTTCCCGGTCCCGGTTCGCCGAGATTTGTTTATGGATACGGTTACTTACGGCATTCTCAAATTTTTTGATAGGAACCATGACTTCCACCTTGGCCTGATGATAGTCGGGGTTATAGAGAAGCTTTCTGGCATAGGCCGGATCGGGGGCACGGCGAACAATCCCCTGCCCGCTCCGGTCTGGAAATATTCCTTTCATCGCCTCGAAGGCGGCTTTTTCGATCTTGCCCAGATTATCTGAATTTTTCTTTGCCGTCTTCAAATAGGCCAGTTCTTCAGGCGTTATCCCGGCCTGCTTTATCAGAGCAACCAGAGCAACCGGTCGGCCCTTGGGCTCCTTTGTCGCCTTCCCGGCACTGATAAAGTCCCAATAGGAGCTGCCGTATTTTTTTGGCCGGGGCAGGGTGCCATTCTGGATTGCCAGAATCTCGAAATAATGTTGCTCGTGAATCTTGTTTCCGGTCGCAACATAGCTGCGGGCCATTCTGGTCAGATCATTGGAATTCTGCTGAAGCCGTTCCGCCATTTCGTGATATTTGTAAAGCTGCAACATCGCATCGGCGGTTTGTTTCCTGCTGTCCGCCAGATAACTCATAGAGACGACTATTGCACTAAGCAAACCCAGCAATATCAGGAAAATCAATAGGATACGTGTGGCAATCTTCATAATTTACCTCTGGTCATCAGCTATAAGTCAGGCTACCCAACAGCCGCATGCCAGAATGATTTCCCTTCCATGCCCCTGTATTATTATGGGTTAAATTTATAAAAAATTACATCCTCTTGATAGATACGGGTCATATAGTCGTAGACATGAGTCCATGCTGCACAAAATAATAATCTGCATAATATAATATCAATAACATAAAAATAGTTAATTTTTCAATGGGGTTAAAAATACTGTTGCCGCCGTTCAGAAGAATTCGCGGCCATGAATAACGGACCGGGCCAAAGCCATTAGGGTGTCATTAGGATGTCACCAGTGTGTTACCAGTATGTTACCAGTGTATCACCGCTGTGGGCAGGTGGGCCGACGACCGAACCGGTCTGGCCGGAAAAATTATTTTTTCAGGGTATCAGACGGCGATTCGCCATAGACTTTTTTGTAGGAAACAGAAAAGCGGCCAAGCTGGTTAAAGCCCCATTTAAGGGCGATATCGGTGACATTCCGTTCCGGCCCCGCGCGCAGAAGCTCCTTATGGACCCTTTCGAGTCGAAGCTGAAGCACATATTTCATCGGTGTCGTTCCCCGGAAACTGCGAAACCCTTCAAAAATCGACCGCTGGCTGACACCGGTAACCACCACCAGATCATCAATCGACAGCGGGCCCTTCAAATGGGCATGAATATAATCCTCCGCCCGTTTGACATGCTTCGGTGCCGCCTGGACTTCCTGAGCCAGCAGCCGGTCCATATAATTATGGTTAAAGGAATAGAGCAGATTTGTCAGCAGGTGCCGTTCGGTATCCTCAAGGATATAGCGCGACCGCCACGGATCAAAACCATGATCAAGATCACTGGCCAGATGCTTGATCTGCTGCCACCAGCCATGGGCCAGACGATTATCCGTCATAATGCAGGAATCAAACAGAATCGGGGTATCGATCGGCCGCATCAACAGCCGCGACAGGCGCATTTCCATGGCCTCTACCCGGATTTGCACCATCAGCTTCTTGCAGTCCCTGTTCCACAGCATTTTGGTATAATCGGTCGGATTGATCACCGACGCCCTCCCAACCCCTGTTGTGAATTCCTTGTGGTTGGTGGTAATCTCGGCGGCACCTTCAAGCGGCAACTGGAACAGGAAAAATCTTTTCAGCAAGCCGGGCTCGACACTTATATCCGTACCATATTGCATATAATTGACCGACACCGATGACAGCCGCGCCCGGTGATGGCAGGCATCAAGCGGTCCTGAACGCCGGGGCTTCAGGGTGTGATCACAATAAACCCTGCTGACGATTTCCCGCGCCTCATCCGCATCGCTGGTCTGAAACAAGCTATATTTTTCAAGCGGTTTATTCATATCACGCCCACAATCTATGAGGGTCGACTGTAGCATAAATTTTTACTTTTCGCCAATCCGAAAAAATATCCGTCCTTTCCGTTCCAACTCCCGCTAAAAATTAAAGCGTGTGGTCAGGTACCATTGCCGTCCCCGGTCATACAACCCTTCATAGGATTGGAACGCGTCGCCGATGATACCGGTTTGCAGATACTTCTTGTCTGTCAGGTTCCTGACCCCGGCCGTCAGGGAGAGATTTTCGTCGGCGCTCTTCCATGTTATATTGGTATTGAGCAGATTATAGCCCCCCTGATATATCTGCGGGGTGTTGAAGGCATCATTGTAAAATCCTGAACGATAGGACCAATCAAGCCGCGGCGTCAGGCTGCTGCCGTCACCAAAGGTGATTTCCCTGGAGGCGGAGGCACTCAATGTCCAGTCGGAGACCCGGTCGAAACGGTTGTTGATATTGATGAAGGTACTGGCGAAATTAATGGTCTTATAGCCAGCATCAAGATAGCCAACACTGGCATTAATCAGCCAGCCTTCCGCAGGGGTGGCCTGCAGTTCAAGCTCAAAACCCTTTATGGTGGCGGCCCCGGCATTCTTGGTGATCGGGGCGACACTGGTAAAGACCTGCACCTGCATATCGGTATAATCAGTATAGAAAGCGGCGCCGTTCAGCCGCACCCTGTCATCCGGGCCGGAATATTTGAAACCAACCTCGTAAACCTTGACAAATTCCGGCAGGAAGGTCGGAATAAGGTCAATGGCAGGGGTTCCTGCCGGTGCGGTAAAGCCGGCAACAATCGGCGGAAACACCCGCTGGGAGAAGCCACCGGATTTAAAGCCGGTTGAATAGCTGGCATAAACCATCAGGTCATTGGTCATATCAAAGGACAGATTGAGGTAAGGATCAATATGATTATAGCTCAACTGTTTCTCCAGAAACGGCAGAATCCGTTGTCCGACCTGCATAAACGGCGCGTCCAGCGGCATGATGCCGGAGCCGGCAAAATAATTCTTGAGGATGATCTGGTCCGGCTTGAATTGCTTTTTTTCATCGGTATAGCGGACCCCGGCGGTAATATGGAAGCGATCGGTGGCATCATAGGTCGCCTGGGCAAAGGCCGCAGAGCTGCGGTTGTTGAAATAGCCGCCACTGCGGAAACGCGATACGGTAAAATCCAGTTCATTATCGTCATTACCGCTTTCCCGGAAATAATATAATCCCACTATCCAGTTGAGCTTCTCGTTGAGCGCCTTGCCAAGTAGCTGGAATTCCTGGGTAAATTGTTTCTGGGTCAGGATATCCTCAAACTGGGAAATCCGGAAAGGGGAATGATCCCCGTCGCGGGCGAATTTTGCGTCCAGATGACGATAGGCGGTAATTGACCGGAAGGTAACGTCATCATTGATCGTCCAGTCGATATTCAGGTTTGTCGCCCATAAATTGGAGTTGGAAAAGGCCGGGGCGGTGCCGGCACTCTTCTGCTGGCCATTAAAGACATAACGGTTGTCATAACAGCCCGGAACCGACATGTTAAGCGGAGCCCCCGGGGTGGCACAGGGCACCGGCGGACCACCCGCCGCCAGATTGGCCCCGACATTATGAATGGTGGCCATCGGCGGGGTGTTGGGATCAACCGGGTTGCCAAAATTAATCCCGATCAGGGTCAGGGCCGGGCCGTTGGTGCGGTCGCGGCTGCCTTCAACCGCCAGATTTATTTCAAGATCATCATTGGGCTTTAACAAAAAGGATGCCCGCCCGGACAGAGTATCTTTGTTGCCAAGCTCAATGCCGTCATTGCGCCTGACATAGCCGTCCTTTTTCAGATAAGCCCCGGAGAATTTGCTGAAAAGCTTGTCAGAAATCGGCAGGTCAACACTGGCTTTAAGATCAATACGGTTATCGGTACCATAAGTGCCGGAAATATGACCGCCCAGTTCCTCCGCCGGTTTTTTGGTGGTAATACTGATCGCGCCGCCGATGGTGTTACGGCCAAACAGCGTACCTTGCGGGCCTTTCAGAACTTCGACCCGTTTGACATCAATCAAATCGAGAATACCGCCGACGGACCGGGCGATATAGACCCCGTCAACATACAGACCAACCCCCGGATCAACCGTTGGCAGAAATTCCTTCTGTCCGATCCCGCGAATATAAATCGCGGCTGAATTGCTGGCCCCGCCAAAACTCGGGTTGTTCTGAAATGACAAATTCGGGGTGAAGGGGGCAATTTCGCTGATATTGGTTACCCCGCGATATTTAAGGCTGCGCCCGGAAAAGGCAGAAATGGCAATCGGGGTGCTCTGCAGGTTCTCCTTGCGCTTTCGGGCGGTAACCACAACCTCCGGCAGCAGCCATTTGTTGCTGTCTTTAGCCGCCTTTGCGGCACTGACCGCCACATAGGCCGGGGCCGCCAGCATCATTGATGTCAGGATGGTGCCGTATAGCAGCCGTGTCGTCAGACGAACTCCCCTCGGGGAAACAGATTTTTCTTGCATGGTAGCCTCCACATTATTAACGTATTAAATGATTATATTTATTGTATTTTTTAATAGGTATTTTTATGATTATCTTTATCAATAGTATTTTCCGATTATGACTGCCTAGCTATTCAGATAATGCAGTCGCTATTTATTTTATGCGGCTTTTCGCTATATTTCAGGTTTGAAAGTTATGTCGGCACCGGGACAGAGGCTAATAAGCGGTATAATGGCTCGCTGTCGTTTCATGACAGCAA
>JAADGA010000033.1:0-7769 GCA_013152615.1 Alphaproteobacteria bacterium | reverse complement strand
ACATGAATAATGAACAGACATGGAATGAAACCCGCCACTATATCCTGTAACGGCCTGTTTTCGGCACCATTATGGCAAAGCCCTTTCCGGCCTTTTTATCTGTTCGGGGTGATTTACGGTCTGGGGGTGATGGCGCTGTGGACCGCAACCACCCTTGGCATTGTTAATTTTTCTCCAGGTCTGTACAGCCTGTCGATCTGGCATGGTCACGAGATGGTTTACGGCTTTGCCGGGGCGGTTGTCACCGGGTTTGTCCTGACCGCGCTGCCGGGATGGGCCGGGACGCGGGAGATAACCGGCCCCCGGCTGGCTCTACTGCTGTTATTATGGTTTCTGGGCAGAATAGCGGTTTACAGCAGCGGGTTTATCCCGACTTACGCTATCCTTATTCTGGACAGCAGCCTGTTTCCGGCGGTAACCCTGATGGTGCTGCCGGACCTGCTCCGGGCAAAAAACAAACATTATCTGGCCCTGCTGCC
Organism: Alphaproteobacteria bacterium; assembly: GCA_013152615.1. Taxonomy (GTDB): domain Bacteria; phylum Pseudomonadota; class Alphaproteobacteria; order Sphingomonadales; family Emcibacteraceae; genus Paremcibacter. The sequence goes on along the minus strand of JAADGA010000033.1, from coordinate 7,290 downwards.
GATCCTGATCATGCTTTTTGCCGGTAATGTTATTTTTTATCTGGCGATCATGACGGGTGATATGGGGCTGGCCTCATGGGCGCTTCTGGTCGGGGTGTTCGCCATTATGATAAAATTCATTATCGCCGGTGGCTTTCTGACCACGGTCTTTACCGGCAATGCGCTCCGGCAGAAAAACCGGCCCGCACTTGATCATAATCCGGCGCTGGAATATCTTTCCGCCCTGTCGCTGGCGCTGTTTGTTTATGGGGCGCTGGCACCGGTTCCCCATTGGGTCGCGGGCGGTCTGGCCTTTATTGCTGCCGGGGTACAGCTGGTGCGTTTTGTGCGCTGGCGAACGCTGCTGATTATTGATGCGCCGCTGGTGCTGGCGATGCATCTGTCCTATCTGTGGTTTATCATAACGATGATATTATTCGGCGCGGCGGCCTTCACCAGCCGGATCGGTCCCGAGGTCTGGCTTCATGCCTTTACCGTCGGGGCGCTGAGCATGATGATGCTGGCGCTGATTACCCGGGTGGCGCTGCGTCACACCGGCCGTTCTCTCATCCCGTCCGCGGCAATGTTAATCTCGTTCGGCATCATGTTTCTGGCGGCTGTGCTGCGGGTAATGGTGGCTTTAAAGCTGGTGCCGACGACGTGGTTGCCGGCCACCGCCCTGATCTGGGGGGGCGCTTTTCTGATTTACATCATCATCCATGGCCGCCTGCTGATTACCGCCAGCCTGCCCCGGACAACAGGGGGTAACGCCGCGAAAGGTCAGGCTATCGAAATCAGAAACTGATCATGAAAGCTACCCTCCCCTGAAAACAGGCGCAGAATATAGATAACTTTCGCAAGATATGAATAGACCACTACGATTGGAAGGCTCAAGCTTGCTCCAAACACAAGAGGAGACCATAATGACCAGTCGTGTAATGCGGGACTTTGATTTGCTTCTGCCGGAATCCGTTACCGAGGTTGTCACATTATTAGCCCGCCATAAGGATAAATCAGCCATTCTCGCCGGGGGAACCGACCTGCTGGTTGCCCTGAAATTTGATTATGCCATCGACAATGTCATCTCACTGGCGCTGGTGCCGGGACTTGGGACGTTGCGCTTTGATCCGCAGGATGGGCTGGTCATCGGGGCAAAAGTCACCGTCGCCGAAATTTTGAAATCCGCAGAGGTAAAGGCGAATTATCCGGCATTATGGCAGGCGGCACAGGTTTTCGCGACACCGCAACTGCGCAATACCGCCACGGTGCTCGGCAATATCATGCGGGCCTCTCCTGCCGGTGATTGCAGTCTTGCCATTCTGGCCCTCGGCGGCACGGTGCTGCTGCAAAGTACTGCCGGACAGCGAGAGGTCGATCTGGATAATTTCTGGCTTTCCTATGCCGTCACCGCCCGGCAGGATGACGAACTCGCCATCGCCGTAAAAATTCCCGCGCCGCCGTCCGGACAGAAAAGCGCTTTTCGCCGCATGACCAGAACGACCGAGGATCTGTCAAAGCTCGGCGCGGCGGTTTCTCTGCACATGGCGGGCAACGTCTGTCAGCAGGCCCGGGTGGCGATGGGCTGTGTCGGCCCAACGCTGGTGCGGCTGCCGGCAATAGAGAAAATCCTTGCCGGGGCAAAAGTCACCACAGAATTATTGCAGGACATCGTCGGCAGTGTCGCCGCCGAAATCAATCCGATAGACGACCAGCGCTCCTCTGCGGACTATCGGCTGAAGGTTGCCGGGGTGCTGGTCAGGCGGGTTATTGAACAGGCACTGGATAACGAAGGGAACGTCCAATGAAACACCATGCGATTAAATTGACGGTCAACGGCGAGGAACGGGAGCTGACGGTACCGTCCAACCGTACCCTTCTGGATGCCCTGCGTGATGATCTGGGCTATACCGACACCAAATATGGCTGTGGCACCGGCGAATGCGGGGCGTGTACGGTGCTGGTTGACGGCGTGACCAGCATCAATGGCTGTCTGACCTTGGCAGCAACCATGGACGGTCGGTCAATTACTACCGTTGCTGGTCTCGCCCGCGACGGCAACCTGCATCCGGTACAGCAGGCCTTCATTGATCATGACGCGGTTCAGTGTGGTTTTTGCACGCCGGGAATGGTGCTGAAAACCATCAGCCTGCTGGCGGATAATCCAGCCCCGAATGAGACAGAAATCCGTCATGGGCTCGAGGGTAATATCTGTCGCTGTACCGGCTATAGCAAAATAGTCGAAGCGGTACAGGATGCCAGTGACCGGATGCAAGGGACAGGAGAATAATAATGACTGAATATGCTGTTATCGGTAAAAAAGTAGAGCGGGTCGATGCCCGAATCAAGGTAATGGGCGGGGCGCTTTATGCGGCAGATATCCAGATGGCCGGTATGCTGTATGGCAAAATCGTCCGCTGTTACGACTATGCCCACGCGCGGGTGACGGGCCTTGATCTCTCTGAAGCGGCGAAATGCCCCGGTGTGGTCACGGTGCTCGGGCCGGAAGATGTAACGACCAAGGCCTATAACGCCTCGGTGCTGGATATGATGGTATCAACAGACATGCGCACCGTGCTCGGCGATATTGATGACCAGAATATCTTCACCGATCACGTCAAGCATTACGGCGACGCCATTGCCGCGATCATTGCCATATCGGAAGAGGCTGCCGAGCGGGCAGCGGAAAAGGTTAAGGCAACCTATGAGGAATTACCGGTTTATCTGACCGCAGAGGCCTCAAAACAGCCCGACGCCATTCAGTTCCGCCCGGAAAAGCCGGGCAATCTTGCGTTTCAACTGCCGGAAATGGCGTTCCCCAACAACAGCTATGCCTGGGGCGATGTCGATAAAAGCTTTGCCGACGCTGATATTATTGTCGAGGACACCTTCTATGTCCCCAAGCAGAAACAGTGCCAGATGGAACCGGGTAATTATATCGCGCTTTATGATGATCAGCAGCGGCTCAATTGCTGGACCTCGACCCAGATGCCGAAACTGGTGCAGAAAAAGCTCGCCAACCTGTTCGAACTGCCGATGACCCGGGTAAAAATCAATCAGACCGTTATTGGCGGCGGCTTTGGTGCCAGACTCGGTATGGTGCTGGAGCCTGAAACCTGCGCCCTTGCAATGGCGGTGCCGGGGCGGCCAGTTAAAATCCTGTCAACCCGGGAAGAGGACTGGGTGACCTCCCCATCGCGCCATCCGGGAAAATACTGGATGCGGATGGGCTTTAAAAAAGACGGCACGCCGGTGGCCTGTGACGCCAAATTCGAAAATTACAAGGGCGCCTATTATGTCGATGCCTCGGGCACGGCCTTTACCACCGGAGCATGGCTCGGTGGCATGTATAAATTTGACAGCCTGCGCTATCACGGCGAATCCTACTATACCAACCAGAGCATTTGCGGGGCCTTCCGCGGTTACGGTAATCCCCAGACTAATTTTGTCATGGAGCAGCTGGTTGACCGCGGCTGTGTCGAACTTGGGGTTGACCCGATCGAATGGCGCAAGAAATGGCATAAAACCATTGGTGACGATGGCTGGTGCATGGGGGTTCCCTATAACAGCTGCGCGCTTGATGAATGTCTCGACCGGGCGGCGGCGGCCATCGGCTGGGCGGAAAAGCGCGAGAAATACAAACATCAGAGCGGAAATATCCGCCGGGGTATCGGCGTTGCGGTGATGAACCACACCAGCGGGGCAATGCCGATGCTGCTCGAACATACGGTCTGTGATGTCATTCTGCATCAGGATGCGACTGCGACGCTGAATCTTGCCTGTTCCGATATGGGACAAGGCTCCCACACCACCCTGCGTCAGGTGGCGGCGGAAACTCTCGGCTTTAATTATGAGGATATTTATATCGCCACCGGCAATTCTGATGCCGCCGGTTTTGATATTGGCGCTCATGCCAGCCGGACACTCTATGTCGGCGGCGGCGCGGTAAAGCAGGCCTGTGAAGATGCCCGCCGTCAGCTTTTTGACCGCGCGGCACTGGAGCTTGAGGAAGAGGTCGGCAATCTCTACATGGAAGACAAGATCATTCATGTCAAAGGCACGTCAAACAAGTCAATCTCGGTTCAGACCCTCACTGATCAGGGGATTAATAATTTCATGAATCCCGAAACCGGCGAATTGATTGGCCAGCCCGGACAGATCAAGGGCTATGCCAGTTTCTTTCCGCCCCATAACGCGCCGCCGTTTGGCGCCACCATCGCCGAAGTCGAGGTCGATATGGAAACCGGAGAGGTTCGGGTGCTGCAACTGGTCAATGCCCATGATGTCGGCAAGGCGATTCACCCGGGGGTAGTCGAAGGCCAGCTTGACGGCGGTGCCCAGCAGGGGCTCGGCATGGTGCTGACCGAAGAAACCTATTATGATGACAAGGGCATCTGCCTGAATAACAGCTTCACCGACTATAAAATGTTAGGCCCGTCCGACATGCCGAAAATGACCAATATTCTGGTGGAGGACGCCGACCCGACCGGCCCGTTCGGGGCCAAGAGTGTTGGCGAGGCCGGGATAGTACCCCCGGTCGGAGCCACCGCCAACGCCATCTTCAATGCCATCGGTATCCAGATTCTCGAAGCGCCGATCACCCCGGAAAAGGTCCTGAAAGCCATTATTATATAGCTGAACAGATTTCAGCCGCGACAAGCCTTACCGGTTTGCGCCCGGAACCCACAGCACATCGTCTTTGCCGTTGTTGTTGAGTGTGCGTGCCATGACGAAGGCGTGGTCGGACAGGCGGTTGAGGTAGCGGATGACCGCCGGGGAGATGTCTTGTTCCTGTGCCACCCTGACCAGCAGCCGTTCGGCGCGGCGGACGACAGTCCGGCAGAGATGAAGGTGGGCCGCGGCTATACTGCCCCCCGGCAGAATAAAGGAGTCAAGGGGAGTGAGGTCGGCATTCATCCGGTCAATTTCCTGCTCCAGACGCACGACCTGATCATCAATAATCCGAAGGGCATGGACAGATTTTTTCGACTGTGCCGGCATTGAGACATCGGCCCCGGCGTCAAACAGGTCATGCTGTATCCGTAACAGCATATCGTCATAAATCCCGCTACAATAAAGCCGGGCGAGGCCGTAAGCGCTGTTGGCCTCGTCAATGGTGCCGTAAGCCTCGATCCGCGGGGCATATTTCGGCTGGCGGCTGCCGTCCGACAACGAGGTCCGGCCCTTGTCACCGCCACGGGTATATATTCTTGTTAGCTTAACCATGGTTTTTTATTACCTGTAACGGGGCAAATAAAGACATAATATTCTACCGTCAAAAAAATATACAATATTTCCTTGGCGATTGAAACCGGAGGCGATAGAGTTTTTCAAAAATAAAAAAGGGTCACCGCCAATAACAGAGGGATACGCAATGAAGGCAATTTTTTATACTGAATTCGGCCCTGCGGATATATTGCAGTTGGGCCAGCGGCCAAAACCGGTGCCAAAGGCGGGGCAGGTCTTGGTGCGGGTGGCGGCGGCGGTCAATCCGATTGATCGCCGATTACGGGCCGGTGAGTTGCAGAATTATTTCACGCGCCAGTGGCCAATCATTCCGGGTTGGGATTTTTCCGGGCGCATCGAAGAGGTCGGCGCGGATGTCAGCGGCTGGCAGGTCGGGGATGATGTCGTCGGCCTCGCATTCTCATGGTTTCTGAGCGGTGGGACATACGGCGAATATGTCGCGGTGGATGCCACGGCGATTGCTCTTAAGCCTCAGAATATTTCTTTTGTCGAGGGCGCAGTACTGCCACTGGTCAGCCTCACCGCATGGCAGGCTCTGGTTGAATATTGCGCGGTGAAACCCGGCCAGAGCGTGCTGATACAGGCCGGGGCCGGTGGCTTGGGCAGTGTCGCTGTTTCTCTGGCAAAATACCTCGGAGCCCAAGTCTATACCACCACCCGGGCAAAGAATTTTGACTATGTCACGGCGCGCGGCGCGGATTATCCGATCGACTATACGGCTCAGGACCCGGTGACGGTGATATTGCAGCAGCAACCGGACGGGCTCGACGCGGTACTGGCGTCACTGGAAAGTGACAACGAGGTCCGGGCGGCAATCCAGCTGGTGAAAAGCGGCGGGGCGGTTGCCTATATGAATAATGATCCGCCGGATATGCCGGAGATTGCCGCAAAGAATATCAGGGCCGAATTTCTGCATAATCGACCGGACGGTGCCTGTCTTGGCAAAATTATGACCCTTTATGCACAAGGCAAGCTGATGCTGCCCGAGATTGAGGTCATGCCACTTGAGGCGGCCGCCCGGGCCCACAAGCGTTCCGAGAGCTGGGGTACCAGAGGCAAGATCGCGCTGCATATTCAGGATATTTAAATGTTAGCCATCAATAAAACGGACTTAGTGCAATGACCAAATTCTTTCGTCTGACGGCAGTCGCTTGTGCGGCAGTTTTTATGCTTTCCGCCGCTTTTGTTTCCTATAGCTCAGCCGAAAATTTCGGCGAGAAATATGACCACTCGCTGCTGTGGCTGGAAAAGGTAAACGGCAAAAGAGCGCTCAAATGGGTCAGGAAGCAGAATCAGCAAACCCTGCGCGAGCTGACCGCTGATCCGCTCTATACCCGCTTTAAAAAGCAGGCTTACGCCATTCTGACCGCGCCCAACCGGATCACTTACGGCACGCTGCGCAGCGGCTATGTCTATAATTTCTGGCGCGATAAAGATCATGTTCGCGGGATATGGCGCCGGACCACGGTCGCGCGTTATAAAGCCGGGCATTATAAATGGGAAGTGCTGCTCGATATTGATGCGCTGGCGAAAAAGCAGGGTAAAAACTGGGTGTACAAGGGTGCGGATTGTCTGGCTCCGGACTATAACCGCTGCCTGATCAGCCTGTCGCCGGGCGGCACCGATGCCACCACCTACCGCGAATTTGACATTACGACCAAATCCTTTGTCAAAGGCGGCTTTCAGGTGCCGCTGTCCAAGACCGACCTTGGCTGGCAGGACAAGAATACCCTGCTGATCGCCACCAATTGGGGGCCGGACAAGCACGGGGTGTCGGCGATGAACACTTCCGGCTATTCCCGGATTGTCAAACGCTGGCACCGCGGGACGAAACTGCGTGATGCCACCACCGTTCTAACCATGCGCCCGACCGAGACCTTTTCATTCTCGCAGATTTTTACCCGTCCCGAAGGCCGGGCGGTTTTTATTGGCCGCGGCCATGATTTTTACCATATCAGCTATTATCTGGTGGCTAAAACCGGCGACCTGAAACCATTGCCGCTACCGGAAATGTCGAACCTCGAAGGGCTGTTCCGCGGCCAGATTCTGGTTAATCTGAAACAGGAC
>JAADGA010000032.1 GCA_013152615.1 Alphaproteobacteria bacterium | reverse complement strand
TGATAACAATGTCCGGGTGACCCTGATCAAGCACCCCCGGCAACTGGATAAATAACCGGGCCATCAATTGATCGAGGCTCTGGCCGTCACGCATCACATCCAGCTCAAAATCCGGCCTCATGTCCAGACCGGCAAGATGTGGTCCCAGGATATCCCGATGCTGGCCGGTGACACAGAGAAGCGGGGTAATTTCCGTCCCTCGGGCCAATTTATGATAAACCGGTGAAATCTTGATTAATTCCGGCCGTGAACCGCAACAGAACAGGGCCGTAGGGATTTTATGCATAACAGCGGATCACAATTATGTTGTAACATTATGCCAAATGAGGGTATTGCAGTGATGATAACTTAAATGAAAGACGGATTCCAGTGGCCATTGATATTTTAATAAAAAACGCAATTTGTGTATCTCATAATGGCACCGAATGTACGGATATCGCCATCAGAGATGATATTATTGTCGCCATCGGTGATCTTGGTAATGTTGACGCCGGAGAAACCATTGATGCCAGCGGGCTGCATCTGCTGCCGGGGGTGATTGATACCCAGGTGCATTTCCGCGAACCGGGGGCCTCGGCCAAAGAAGACCTTGAAAGCGGCAGCCGCGCCGCGGTTATGGGCGGGGTGACGGCAGTGTTTGAAATGCCCAATACCGCGCCGCCAACCACCACAGCCGCCGCCCTCGCCGACAAGGTCGGGCGGGCGACAAACCGCATGTGGTGCGATTTTGGCTTTTATGTCGGCGCCACCAGCCAGAATGCCAACCGGCTGAATGAACTGGAAAGATTACCCGGCTGCTGCGGCATCAAGATTTTTATGGGCTCGTCCACCGGTGATCTGCTGGTTGCCGATGACCATACCCTGACCGATATTCTCCTGAACGGTACCCGCCGGATAGCCATTCATGCCGAAGATGAAGAGCGGCTGAAAGAGCGCAAATATCTGTCGAAAAAGGGCGGGGTTTCACAGCATCCGGTCTGGCGCGACCGCGAAACCGCCTATCGGGCGACGGACCGCATTCTGGATATAGCCCGAAAGACCGGTCGCCGGATTCATGTGCTTCATGTTACCACCGAAAAAGAAATGGCCCTGCTTGCCGCCTATAAGGATGTCGCCTCGGTCGAGGTTACGCCCCAGCATCTCATCCTGTCGGCACCGGACTGTTATGACCAGCTTGGCACATATGCCCAGATGAATCCGCCGATCCGGGACGAGGCCGAACGGGTCGGCCTGTGGAAGGCATTGAGTGTTGGCATTGTTGATATATTGGGCTCTGATCATGCCCCCCATGAGAAAGATAAAAAGGCGTTGCCCTATCCCGAAAGCCCGTCCGGCATGCCGGGGACGCAGACCCTGCTGCCGCTGATGCTGGATCAGGTCAACAAGGGATTATTATCGCTGGAACGGCTGGTTGACCTCACCAGTGCCGGTCCGGCGCGGCTGTTTAATATCGCCGGGAAAGGTCGGCTTGCGGTCGGTTATGACGCTGATCTCACTCTGGTCGATCTCAGGAAGAAATGGGTGATTGACGACGACTGGCTGCAAAGCAAATGCGGCTGGTCACCCTTTAGCGGGCGTGAACTGGTCGGCAAGCCGGTCGGCACTTTCGTTCGCGGCAAAAAAGTCATGTGGCAGGGGGTGCTTGCCCAGCAAGCCACCGGCCAGCCAATGCGCTTTCAGGATACCCTGAACGGGTAACATTCCGTTAAAAGTCAAAGGCGTCATTCCGCAACCATTTTTCATCAAGCCCCGGCCAGCCCCGGTCATCCATGGTCGCCCGCGGTTGCCAGTTTTCCTTGCCGCTCCAGTTCGCAATATCAAGGGCAAAAACCGTGGTCATCTCAAGGTCTTCAGCACGGATCGGGCTGTAGTCTTCGTTCAGCGTCATCGGGGTGAAATATTTGTCAATCAGGGCATAGAGGGCGGTGTTCTTCTCTGCTTGCTCATCGACTTGGCGGACTGAGCCGAAGGCCATGACGCTGCGATACTGAAGCGAAAAATGCACCGCCTGATTGGATGGTAACAGCCGCCCGGTTTCGGTGGCGCAAAAACACATCTTGTCATGGCGTCCGGTGTTGGCCCGCCGCCGCCCGACGGTGGAGCCATGCATATAAATGCAGTGTTTGTCCTCAACATAGACATAAGTCATCGGATGAACAAAGGGCTGGTCATCCCAGCGGGTGGCGAAATAGCCCAGCGGCAGCCGTGTGATCAGCGCCCGGATCCAGTCGTCATCCTGCTTTAGCTGGCCGCGTCGCTGCTGATGTGGTGGCCTGCTCTCAAGATCATATCCCCGCACCATGATAATATTCCCGTATCCTGATAAATTTCTGTTGCTGAAAATTTACGATGCCGGGCCACTCATATCCCGCAGCTTTGCCCTCATATCGTCCGGCAGGCTGATCGCCCGGCGCTCAACCTTATCAAAATAAAGCGCGGTCAGCGTTGTTATTGCCGCAATATCACCGGTTTCCAGATCGCGCATTTCATGGCGAAACTTGACCGATTTATCGGCGAACTCCACAATTTCACTATGGATAACCACAACATCCCCGGCCATAAGTTCCTTCTTATAGTGGATATGCTGTTCTACCGCGACCATGCCTTTTTGCTCATCACGCATTCTTTTGCCCGGCAGGCCGAGCGCCGAAAAAAAACTCCAGGTCGCTTCATCAAATTTACCAACATAATGCATCACATTCATATGGCCCATATGATCACAATGCCACGGAAATACGGTTCCCTGACAGGTTTGAAGAGATTTATCCATTCACTGTTCTTTCGCTAATTTTGTTTCCACTGTTAAACGCAATAGTAAAGCTCAATTAAACTTGCCACAAGTAATGTTTTTTATTCTCAGGTAAATAACTGACTTGATCTTGCTATAAAAAAAGACCATATATGCGCCGGGAGACTGGCGGACGATTGACCTGCCAATCCGGTCAGGCCCGGAAGGGAGCAGCCGTAACAGGATATGTCGGGTCGTCCAGTCTCCCACCATCAAAATATTAAAAAATTACAGTCGCTGCTGGCAAATTGTGCCTGACGGTTTTATAGTGGTTAAAACAGCCTCTAAAGCATGGATAAAAGCCAAATGCCCGCGCCCCCCCCCAAACCCGATGAAAATTACCGTGTACTGGCGCGAAAATACCGGCCATTGAATTTTGATGAGCTGATTGGTCAGGATGCCATGGTCCGCACCCTGTCAAATGCCATTGAAAGTGGACGGCTGGCCCATGCCTTTATCCTGACCGGGGTGCGCGGGGTTGGTAAAACCACCACGGCGCGTATCATTGCCAAGGCGCTGAACTGTACCGGGCCGGATGACAAAGGCGGGCCGACCATAGCGCCGTGCGGGGTCTGTGACAACTGCCGCTCAATTACCGAATCCCGTCATGTCGATGTGATGGAGATGGACGCCGCCAGCCGCACCGGTGTTGACGATATCCGCGAAATCATCGAAGGGGTGCGTTACGCCTCGGTTTCGGCCCGATTCAAGATCTATATCATTGATGAGGTCCATATGCTGTCGCGCAACGCCTTTAACGCGCTGTTGAAGACACTGGAAGAACCGCCGGAACATGTAAAATTTATCTTTGCCACCACCGAAATCCGCAAAGTCCCGGTCACAGTGCTCAGCCGCTGTCAGCGCTTTGACCTGCGCCGGATTTCCATTGACCAGCTTAACCATCATTTTGGCAAACTTGCCGCGCTCGAAAATTACCAGATTGACGACAAGGCGCTCGCGATGATTTCCCGGGCGGCAGAAGGCTCGGTCCGGGATGGCCTGAGCCTGCTGGATCAGGCCTTTGCCCACGGGGCCGGCACTGTCAGCGAGCAGCAGGTCCGCGATATGCTCGGTCTTGCCGACCGGGCGCAGATACTTGATCTTTATCGGGCGGTCATGCAGGGTGAGGTCGCCGACGCGCTTGAACAATTACGCCATCAATATGATCACGGTGCCGATCCGGCAATCATTTTAAGTGATATGCTCGAACTGACCCACTGGCTGACCCGGCTGAAAGTGGTGCCGGACGCGGGCGAGGATACTGTCACCTCCGAAGCCGAACGCCAACACGGGCTTGAAATGGCCTCGGGCCTCAGCATGCCGGTGCTGACACGGGCGTGGCAGATGCTGTTGAAAGGACTGGAAGAGGTGCGGATGGCCCCGTCACCGCTGGCGGCGGCGGAAATGCTGCTGGTCAGGATGACCTATGCCAGCGGACTGCCGACGCCGGGGGAAATAATCAGACAGTTGAAGAATTCTTCCGGTAATGATGGCGCGACAGCGCGTCATATCCCAGAGAAAAGCCCAGAGAAAAGCCCAGAGAGAAACCCAGAGAGAAACCCGGAAAAGAATCTGGAGAAAAATCTGGAGAACAAAGATGATACCGCCAGCCCGAAGGCGTTTCGGCTGATCCGCAATCATGGTCAGGCCCGAATACTCGCCCGGGATATTCTGCCGGCTGAAGATCAGGAGTTTGAGCCTTCACCGGCAAGCTTTGAAGAATTTGTTGCCCTGTTTGAACGTCATAACGAAGCCACGATTGCCTTTCACCTCAACGATAATGTCCATCTGGAGAGTTTTGCCCCGGGAAGGCTGGATATCCGGCTGAAAGACCCTGTTCCCAAGGATATTACCGGCCGGATGATCGGCCTGCTGAAACACTGGACCGGGAAAAACTGGCTTATTTCCCGGACGATGGGGCAGGGCGACGATACCCTGTATGAACAGGAGCGGGAGAATGACCGGAAATTGCTGGCCCGGCTGAGGGAAACTCCGCTGGTCAGCGCCATCCTCAACCAGTTCCCCGGATCGAACATTTCCGATACCAGAAAAAAGACGGCGGAATTCGCCTTGCTGGATGATGGCTCCGCAGATTATATCAATGATAATTTTCTGATTGGGGAAGATGAATTCGGACTGGAGTAAGCCCCAAAATATACCCGTGAAAAACATGATCGCTTATTTGGAGAAAATATGAAAAATCTTGGTAAAATGATGAAACAGGCCCAGGAAATGCAGAGCAAGATGGCCGATATGCAGGCAACTCTGGAACAGGCGGAATGCACCGGGCAATCCGGTGGCGGGCTGGTTTCGGTTACCCTGAACGGCAAGGGCAATATGAAGACATTGAAGATTGACCCGTCGCTGTTTAACAGTGATGATGCCGAAGTGGTCGAAGACCTGATCATTGCCGCTTTTAACGAGAGCAAACGCAAGGTTGAAGACTATTCCCAGACGGAAATGGCGAAAATCACCGGTGGTCTGCAACTGCCGGAGGGATTTAATCTGCCGTTCTGAACAAAGGTCTCGCCCCCGTGTATCGCAAAGCTTCCTATGGTTCTGAACTTGATCAGTTGATTCACCTGTTGTCAAAACTGCCGGGGTTTGGGCCGCGGTCCGCCCGCCGTGCCGCGCTGCAACTGATCAAGCGCAAAGATTCTGTCATGCGCCCGCTCGCCACCGCGTTGGCCGAAGTGGCCGAACATGTCAATCCCTGTACCCGCTGCGGCAATCTTGATACCGTCGACCCGTGTCATATCTGTGACAATCCGCGCCGGGATATGTCGACCCTGTGTGTGGTTGAAGATGTCGGCGATCTGTGGGCGCTGGAAAGAGCCGGGGCCTACCGCGGCCGCTACCATGTTATTGGCGGCACCCTGTCGGCGCTTGACGGGGTTGGCCCCGATGACCTGAATATCATGCCACTGATAGCACGCGCCCGGGACAGTCAGATCACCGAGGTGATTATCGCCACCAATGCCACCGTCGACGGCCAGACCACCGCCCATTATATTACCGACCGGCTGAAGGACTGCGATGTTGCCGTAACCCGCCTTGCCCACGGGGTGCCGGTCGGCGGCGAGCTGGACTATCTTGATGACGGCACCCTGACCGCCGCGCTGAAATCCCGACGGCCTTTTTAGCAAAGGACAGATAAATGATCCATAACGGCTCCTGCCACTGCGGCACGATTAAATTCAGCGTCACCGCCCCGGCCCGGATCAGCGCGCGCCGCTGCAATTGCTCCATTTGCACCATGACCGGCTTTCTGCACCTGATTGTTGAAGACAAGGATTTCACCCTGATACAGGGCGAAGACAACCTCGGCAGCTATCGCTTCAATACCCGGGTTGCCCGACATCTTTTCTGCCGGACATGCGGGGTAAAATCATTTTATATTCCCCGGTCCCATCCGCACGGCATCAGCGTCAATGTCAACTGCCTCGACCACAGCACTATAGAAACTATTATCATTCAGGATTTTTACGGCCAAAACTGGGAGGAAAATATTGATCACCTTACCGCCCCTTGAGGCAAGTTTCAGTCCCGCACCGGCCTGTGGGGTTCTACGTCTGATTAAGCGGCTCTGGTGCTAAAATGTCCGGCGCTCCAGATCAATATAGTTTGCCCGGCTGACCAGCCAGTGCCATAGCGTATTTTTATCCTGCCCGCGGTGCAGGTAAGCGGCGATCTGGCCGGAAATATGAGCGGCTCCCATGCTGGCGCCGCCGGGGGTTCCTGATCCGTCAATCGCCCGCGGACAGCCGCCAAAATCGGCCTGAGTACTATCCAGAAAAGATATTTCATCGCTGCCACAACGGGCATCACCGGTGGCGCGGATAACCCCGGGGTAAGCCGCCGGCCAGGTCTTTGCCCCCTGCGCCGGGGTCGAGGCAACCATAATAATCCCCGCCTTGTGCGCCCGCCCGCACGCTGCCGCCAGAACCGGGCGATCATGGCGCAGCCCCAGACTGAGGTTGATTATATCAACTTGTTTGCGGACAAGCCAGTCAATCGCCGCCGCAACATTCGCCGCCGTGGTCACGCCGCGATCATCAAACACCTGCGCATTATACAGCAGAATATCCGGAGCGTGATCGGTGATTATGCCGCAGATCGCGGTGCCATGCCCCAGCAGGTCCGGCCTGACCGCCTGATATCCTTTGGCCGTAAAGCGACCGTCGGCACAGACATTATGCCGCTGCTGGTCCGAGACCCCGCTATCCACCAGCCCCAGCCGGATTTTGGCACGCATTATCATGGTTTGCCCTCAATCAATCTGCCGTCCTCCATGGAGAAAATCCGGTCCGGCGTGCCGACGGCAGCAACATGATGGCTGATGATGATCCGGGTGCAATCAGCGAAATACTCATCCAGCATTGCCTGAATTTCGACACCGGTTTCCCGGTCCACCGCCGAGGTCGCCTCGTCAAGAATAAGCAGCTTTGGCGTCATCAGCAAGGCGCGAGCAATCGATAACCGCTGTTTCTGGCCGCCGGAAAGCCGTGCACCGCGCTCGCCGATCACGGTGTCATAGCTGTCGGGCAGGGTCTGAATAAAATCATCAATACGCGCGGCCCGGGCGGCTGCCACCACCTGTTCCATGGTTGCCGCCTTGAGCCCATAGCTGATATTATCCCGGATAGTGCCATGAAACAGGATGGTATTCTGGTCAACCACCGCAATGATGCTGCGCAATTCCTTGAGTGACAATTCAGGATAGGCCACGTTATCAAGGAAAATAGCGCCCTGCTCCGGATCATAATGGCGGTGCAGCAGGTTAATCAGCGTCGATTTACCCGCCCCCGACGGGCCGGTAATCAGGATTTTCTGACCGGGCGGAATATGAACGGACAGCTCTTTCACCCCCCGGGCTTTTTGCTCATCATAGAAGAAACTGACCCGGTTCAGCCTGAGGTCGCCCTGCGCCCGGTCACCGATCACGGTTGGCCGTTCGGGGTCGGCCACAGTAATTTTGCGGGTCTTGATCTGCTGAACCCGGACCAGACTGACCATTGTTCGCTGCCAGGCGACATAAAGCCCGAGGAAGGTCTGCACCGGCCCGGTTGCCCGCGCCATATAGGCGGAAAAGGCAATCAATGTGCCAAGGGTCGCAGCGCCGCTGGTGATAAAATAGCCGCCGATAACAAAGACAACTGCGGTCGCGATACTGGTCAGCACCCCCGGAACGCCGCCGGTGACATGAGAGATAATCTGCAACCTCAGCAATTCATCAAGGTAACCACGATTAAGCCGCGATAATTTTGCCTGTTCCTGTTCTTCGCCCGACATCGACTGGATCAGCTTGACCGATGACAGGCTTTCGATGAAAAAGCTGCTGATATCGGCTGATTTTTCGCGTAAGCGCCGACTGGCCCGTTCGACCTTTGGCCGGATCCAGCGCAGGAAAATAATCTGTAGCGGCAGCAGGGCAAAGGCGATCAGGGTCAATTGCCAGCTGAGCGCCACCATAATTGCCAGACTGCCGATCAGCGCCAGCGCGCCATTAACCACCGCGAGCAGGCTGTCGGTGGCAAAGCGCTGGACCTCGGCAACATCGCCGTCCAGACGTGACACAATATCACCGGTGCGCCACTGATGATAAAAATCCGGTGATAATTTCATCAGATGGTCATAGACATCTTCCCGGAGCCGGAACAGGATTCGCCCGGACAGGCCGACATAAAGCCAGCGGTTAAGGCCGCTGATGGCAAACGCGACCAGGCCCATAATGATGATCAGCCCGGCGAAGCGAATGACCAGATCCATATTACCCTTGAGCAGGCCGCTATCAATCAATATCTTGGTGAAATATGGTTGTACCAGAGCGAAACCGGTCATGATTGCCGCCAGAAAAATCACCAGACACAACGCTTTCAGCTCGGGCCGGATAAAGCCACCGGCCCAGCGCAGGGCATGCTGTATTTTAATATCAGGGGTCTCTGTTGTGGTTTCTGCGATGATAAATCCTAATCTATAATATTCTGGCTCAGCAGCCATTTGCGCGCCGTGGCTGTCTGTGCCGCCGTCGCCCCGGGAAATATGCCGCCACCGTCATCCGCCCGGATCATATCCAGCAACCGCACCAGCGGAACCCCGTCGACCTGCCAGACCCCGCGGGGGTAATCCGCGGTCACAATAACATCTTCGCGGGCGATAAAGCCGTTTTTCACCACCGGCTTTTTACCGAATTCCACCGGCTTTGGCAAGGGATCAGCAGGGGAAACCGCCGGGGGCCAGTGGCGGCGGACGTGCCAGAACGGCTCATCCGGCCAGCGCTGTTCAGCGGCGTAAAATTCGCGTGCACTCCGGCAGCCGCCGGTGAAGACCTGCTCAATGCGCGCGCGGTAGAATTCCAGTGCCAGCTCACCATCCTGTGGTCTGTTGATCAGGCTGTTGATCACCGGGCCTGCCGCAAGGCCACTGCCGATCGCGTAAAAAATACCGTTGCCCGACAGCGGATCAAGCGCCAGCGAACCGTCGCCGACCACCAGAAAATTCTGCCCCCCGACCGGCAGCGTCATGGTCGCCGCCGCCGTCCGCACCGAAACCGGTTTATCCTTGCCCTCGCGCCGTCAAGCCACGCTGCTGCTTCGGGTAATTCCCTGACAAGGCGGGAGAAATACGCTTCAAGCCCTGCCTTTCCCGGCAGGTTACCGCGGCCACCTTCGACAAATATCTGCAGGATTGCGCGGCCATTACCGTCACGCAGATACCATGCCCAGCCGCTGGCAAAAGTCGCGACCGCGGTCATCGCCGGCAGTTTTCGTGACACCCGATATGATTTTAACACTGCCGCTGTTGCCGGGGCGGTGACAATATTACCGCCGGGAAATTTGCGCCCAAATCGGGCCTCGCGTCCGCGGGCATCCACCAGAAAACCGGCGCGGAAATTTTTTTGTCCGTGCGCGGTTCGGCAGGATATATGCCAGCTGCCTTGATGGCTTACTTGTTCAATCCGGCCCTGAACTATCTCAACCCCGCGTGCTGCGGCATCTTCGAGCAGCGCCTGATCAAACCGCCGACGCTCAACAATATATTCCCGGTTCTGAATAGTGGACACCCCGTTCCAGTGGGCGGTCCGTGCCACCATCGGGCCAAGGGATTTCAGCGTCCGTTCAAAGCCGAAATGACACAGGCTGGCCCGGGGCCGTTCTGACAGTCCTTCCCATGCCACAAAGGGTCGCGAACGGGTGATGAGGGTGACCGGAATCCCGAGGTCAATCAGCACGCAGGCACTGAAAACCCCCGCCGGGCCACCGCCCATCACCACCACTGACCGGGTTTGTTCCGCTGCCACACCAATTCCTTATAAATATTGACAACAGGTAATCTGCTGTTTTTCAGGGGTAGCAGATATTGCTTTTCAGGACAATTTTTTAAATTCGGCAAAGACGGCGGTCGCTACGGAACCGCACATCAATATTCCGGCAATACTCAGGTAAGATTCAGGCAATATTCCGGATTTTGCCATTGCATATTCTATGATTCCTCATATAATTGGCAGACAGGGCATAATAACCCGTTCTGTTACGGGAAAATCAGAGGACAAAGAAATGAAATTCGGCATTCGTTTTATTGAAAAGCTGGGCACGATCCCGGAAATTGTTACCTTCAGCCAGCAGGCGGAGCAGGCCGGATTTGACTATGTCTGGTATCCCCACGATATTTTTATGAAAAATACCTGGGTGGTAACGGCGGCGGTGGCCCAGGCCACGGACCGGATTAAGATCGGCAGTGTCGGCCCCAATCCCTATACCACCAATCCGGTGGAGATTGCCTCTTATGTGGCGAGTCTGGATGAATTATCCGGCGGCCGGGCGGTGATCGGTATCGGTCTGCACACCTATGACA
>JAADGA010000031.1 GCA_013152615.1 Alphaproteobacteria bacterium | reverse complement strand
CAGCGCCGCCGCTTCACCACCCCGGATCTGGGGGCCGACCGTCCGGGTCATCAGACCATAAAGGCCTGCCTTGGTCGCCGCCTCCAGCATCATATTGCCGGACGTCATTACCCCGGCACCGCCACTGCCAACCAGAGCCAGTGATACTGAAGCTTTTTGAGTTCCCTCGGTCATGTTTCTATTCCTTTTTACTTTTGATCCTTTAATGGCCATTAAATATTTTGATATTTCCAAAATCAGCCCTTGACCTTTAATTCGGTATTGTGGTACTTAATTACTACTTTAATGAGTCTTTACCTCTGCGTCAACTGTGAAAACAGATAAAAATAAATCTCGGCGAAAGGGACAAGGACAGAAAGTGCAACCAAATAACCATAAGGAGCCGTTTGTTATGTCATCTGCCGATCTGGTAAATCATAATCTGGTAAAGGAAATTGACGCTGGCGGGGTCATCATTGAAAAACGCCCGGCCCGAACCCCTGATGGTGCTGTGGTTGAGGGACTGTATAACTTCTGGATTATCCTGAATAATCCGTCGCAATATAATTCCTATACCACCGAAATGGTCAAGGCGGTGATCCTCGCCTTTCGTGAGGCCAGCACCGCCCGTGACGTCGTAACCGTTATCTTTACCGGCAGCGGTGACAAGGCTTTCTGCACCGGAGGCAACACCAAGGAATATGCCGAATATTATGCCGGCAATCCGCAGGAATATCGCCAGTATATGCGCCTGTTCAATGATATGGTCTCGGCCATTCTCGGCTGTGACAAACCGGTGATCTGCCGGGTGAACGGCATGCGCATCGGTGGCGGTCATGAAATCGGCATGGCGTGCGATTTCTCGATCAGCCATGATCTGGTAAAATTTGGTCAGGCCGGACCAAAACACGGTTCAGCCCCGATTGGCGGCGCGACCGATTTTCTGCCCATTATGATCGGCTGCGAGCAGGCGATGGTCTCCGGCACCCTGTGCGAACCGTGGTCGGCCCACAAATCCTACCGTATGGGCATCATCGCGGATCTGGTTCCGTCACTGAAAATAGACGGGGAGTATGTCGCCAATCCGCTGGTGATCACCGATCAGTATCTCGACAGCTATGGCCGGATTATCCTCGGCGAAGCGAAAACCGGCGAGGCACTGGCCGCAGGCAAGGCTCTGCTGAAAAAAGGCGAAGTTGATCTCACCCTGCTTGACGAAAAGGTCGCGGAATTCAGTGCCAAATTTGTCAATACCTTCCCCGACTGCATGACCAAGACACTGGAAGAACTGCGCAAGCCTAAAATTGCCGCCTGGAACGCCAACAAGGAAAATTCACGTGCCTGGCTCGCGCTCAACATGATGACCGAGGCCCGGGCCGGCTTCCGCGCTTTTAATGAACCAAATGGCCGCGACCGGGAAATAGATTTTATCGCCCTGCGTCAGGCTCTGGCACAGGGGCAGCCGTGGACAGCGGAGTTCACCGACAGCCTTATGCCCGCCGCAAAAACACAGAAGGAGACCTAGGATATGGCCACCAGAGAAGAAATTACCGATCGCTGTCAGGCGTTGTATGATGACCTGACTTTTACCGCCGCCCGTGAATGGAAGGCGGCCAAAGATGGCCGTCATGTCATCGGCTTTATGCCAATGTATGTCCCGCGCGAGCTTATTCATGCCGCCGGGATGATGGCGCTCGGCATATTGGGCGGCGGCGACAACCTCGAAGTCATTCAGGGCGACGCCTATTACCAGAGCTATATCTGTCGTATTCCCCGCTCCACCATTGAATTATTGCTCACCGACCGGCTTGATTTTGTCGATGGCATGCTGTTCCCGAGCATTTGCGATGTCATTCGCAATCTGTCCGGCATGTGGAAATTGCTCCGGCCTGATGTTTATTCCCATTATTTCGATGTGCCGCAAAATTATGACAGGGAAGTTGGCGGCGAATTCTATATTCATGAACTTGGCGTGCTGAAAGAAGATCTGAAAATATCGGGCCGTAAAATTACCGATGACGACCTGAGAAATTCAATCGCGCTTTATAATGAGAGTCGGCGTCTGACCCGCGAACTCTATCAATTCCGCGCTGACAAGCCGTGGCTGGCACCGTCATCCGAGGTTTATCTGATCAACCGCGCGGGGATGCTGATCCCGCCAGAGGATCATAACCAGCTGATCAAGGATTATATCGCCGCCGCCTCGGAAGAAGACCGGCCAAAACGTGATAACAGCCGGGTGGTTATTTCCGGCTCCTTCTGCGAACAGCCGCCGCTCAACCTGATCAAGTCGATTGAAATGTCCGGCTGCTATGTCGTTGATGACGATTATATGCTGGTCAATCGCTGGTTTACCAAAGAGGTGCCGACCGATGGTGATCCGCTCAAGGCGCTGTCCTATACCTTCCTTGAGGCTTCGGTCAAAATGCCGTCCTGCTTTGAACCGGATGAAGACAACAAGGGTCAGTTTCTGGTCGACAGCGTGCGTGAGAACAATGCCGAAGGCGTGATTTTTGCCGCCACCAGCTTCTGTGACCCGGCATTGCTGGAACGACCGATCCTGCAGGATGTCCTCAATGATGCCGATATTCCGCATATCAGCTTCAAATATGCCGAAAATACCGGACAGATGCAGCCCATCCGCGAACAGGCAGGAACCTTCGCCGATTCAATCAAATTATGGAGTTAACCCAATGAGCGCACCGATAAGAAAACCGTCAACCGACGTCCAGAAAGATGCCTCCATGGCCAAGCAGAAGGCGATGATCGACAGCAATTTCGATCGTCTGGGCAATGTCAAGAATTCCGGCGAAAAGGTCTCTTACACTTTCGTCCCCGGCAACCTCAATGAACTGATCATGTGTTTTGACATGGTCGGCAATTATCCCGAAATCAACGCGATTCAGAACGGCCTGCGCAAGAAAAGCGGCGGCATGATCATGGAAGCCGAAAAATGGGGCCATTCCGAAGATGTCTGCACCTATGTCAAGACCGACATCGGCATGATGCGCAAAGGCAATATCGGCCCGACCGGACAACCGATCCCCGAGCCTGATATCCTGATGCTCAGCTATACCGGCTGCTATACCTTCCTGAAATGGTTTGAACTGCTGCGGCATGAATATAAATGCGAGACCGCGATGCTCCATGTGCCCTATACTGGCGATGGCAAGATTACCAAAAGCATGGTTGACTATGTGGTCAAGCAGCTCAAAACCGAAGTCATCCCGAAATATGAAAAAATCAGCGGGGTCAAGTTTGACATTGACCGCCTCAGGGAAAATCTGGCCAATTCCGCCAAAGCCGAAGATGATTTCGTCTGGGTGCTGGAATCGGCCAAAAACAAGCCGTCACCGATTGACGCCTATTTCGGCGGCATCTATTATATTGGTCCGATATTTACCGCTTTTCGCGGTACGGAGCTTGCGGTCGATTACTATAAAACCCTGCGCTCCGAAATTGAGGAACGTATTCGCAAGGGTCAGGGCCCGATTACCCCCGAAGGCGAAATGAAGAACGAGAAATACCGCATCGTTACCGAAGGCCCACCCAACTATACCAGCATGCGTGATTTCTGGAAAATGTTCTATGACGAAGGCGCGGTCGTGGTCGCGAGCACCTATACCAAGGTTGGTGGCACCTATGATTTCGGTTTCCGCCATGACCCGAGCCGTCCGCTGGAAAGCCTCGCCGAATATTGCATGCATTGCTATACCAACCGCAATCTGCCGGAACGGACCCGGATGCTGGAAAGCTACATCAATGATTATGAAGCCGACGGCCTCTTGATCAATTCGATCAAAAGCTGCAACAGTTTTGCCGCTGGCGAATTGATGATGATGCGTGAAGTCGAAAAACGTACCGGCAAACCGGCGGCTTTCGTTGAAACCGACCTGGTGGACCCGCGCTATTTCTCGGCAGCGAATGTCAAGAACCGGCTGGAAAGCTATTTCCAGATGATTGACCAGAAACGTCGTGCCGGAGCGTAAAATACGCGCAAAATGCGTAACATACGCTTAACGTAAAGGAAAAACAGATGAAATGTTTTATTGGAATTGACCTCGGATCGACCACAACCAAAGCGGTTGTCATGGACGAGAACAAGGAGGTTATTGGCCGCGGGATTACCAATTCCCGGTCAAATTATGACACCGCGAGCGCGGTTGCCAAGCAGGAAGCGATGATTGATACCCGTTTTACCCTGCTGCATAAAAAACTGGATGGCTATGACAAGCTCAAAGGCAATCAGGAGGTGTTCCTGCATGATCTGGAACGAAATTTCCGCCGCGAACAATTTGTTGAGCAGTTGGATGATCTCCAGAATACCTGTCTGCGCAACGCCGAGGGTGAACGCTTCAACACTGTTCGCACCGATTTAACCGAAGTTCTCTCCAGCGTTTTTGATACTCTGCGCGAAGAATCGCTCGCCCTTTATGCCAAGGGAGCCAAACGCAAATCTGACTTCTTTCGCGATATTGCCGGTGGCCGCTTCCTGACCCTGTCCGAGGATTTCTCGAAACAGGCCGGTATTAATTATGATTACGCGCTTAATGTTTATGACAAATCAATCATTGAGGTCGAAAACCGGCCGCCGGCAGGAAACCTGGAGGGGAAATTCTTCAATGGCCTGAATAATCTGACCAAAGAATCACCGGAGTTCGGCATTACCTTTGAGGATGTTCAGGGTTTGGTTAAATCGGCCCTCGCGATCGAGTTAGAGGAAACATTTGTCGTTGGCACCGGTTATGGCCGGGTGCGGCTGCCGTTCCCGAAGGACCATATCCGCTCTGAAATCCTCTGCCACGGATTGGGTGCCCATATGATGTATAAGGACACCCGCACGGTGCTTGATATTGGCGGGCAGGATACCAAATCGATTCAGATCGATAAAAACGGCGTGGTCGATAATTTTCAGATGAATGACCGCTGTGCCGCCGGCTGTGGCCGTTATCTCGGTTATATCGCCGACGAAATGAATATGGGGGTTCATGAGCTTGGCCCGATCGCGATGAAAGCGACCAAGGTGGTCAAGATCAATTCCACCTGTACCGTGTTTGCCGGTGCCGAGCTGCGTGACCGGCTGGCGCTTGGCGAAAAGCGCGAGGACATTCTGGCCGGACTTCACCGCTCGATTGTGCTGCGTGCGATGTCAATCATTGCCCGCTCTGGCGGTATCCATGACCAGTTCACCTTCACCGGCGGGGTCGCCAAAAATGAAGCCGCGGTTAAGGCTTTGCGCGATCTGGTGAAAGAAAATTACGGCGACGTAACCATCAATATTGACCCTGATTCAATTTATACCGGTGCGCTGGGCGGTTCTGAATTCGCCCGCCGCGCGGTAATGGAGGCTTGACATGACGATAACAGTAGGAATTGACGTTGGTACCGGTGCGGTCAAAACCGTATTATTCAAGATAGACGGCGATGACATCACCTGGATTGACAAGCAGACCGACCGGGTGCGCAACCGCGAGCCTTTCGTGCTCGCCGAAGCCGCCTTTGACTATCTGCTGGAAAAACACGGCCTCACCCGCGACGATATCGATTATGTCGCCACCACCGGCGATGCGGAAAATATTCCCTATTCCACCGGCCATTTTTATTCGATGACCACCCATGCCCGCGGCGCACTCTATCTCAATCCGAACGCGCGTTCGCTGATGGATATCGGTGCGCTTAACGGCAAAGCCATCAGCATGAACGAGCAGGGCAAGGTGCTGAAATATAAAATGACCAGCCAATGTGCGTCAGGCTCCGGTCAGTTTCTGGAGAATATCGCCCGCTACCTCGGCATTGGTCAGGATGAGATCGGTGAACTGAGCAAACAGGCCGATAATCCCGAAGTATCATCCGGCATCTGTGCCGTGCTGGCCGAAACCGACGTCATCAACATGGTGTCCCGCAGTATTTCATCGGCCAATATCCTCAAGGGTATTCATATTTCGATGGCGGGCCGTCTGGTCAAGCTGTTGAAATCGCTGAAGGTTACCGAGGGTGTTGTTATGTGTACCGGCGGACTTGCCCTTGACAGCGGGCTGGTTCTTGCTCTAAATGAAGCGATGGCGAAGAACAAGATGGATATGCCTGTCGTGTCCCATCCGGATTCTATTTATGCCGGTGCTATTGGTGCGGCAATCTGGGGCGCGTTCCGCCACGGTAAATTAACTCAGGCTGAAACTCTGGCCAAAGCGTCGTGACCAAGCCAAAACTGACAGATCAACTATAGAAAGGAGTATAAAACCATGGCACTAATGATCGTAGAGGCATGTACTGCCTGTGATGCTTGCGAACCGGTTTGCCCCAATGAAGCCATCAGTGTCGGCGATCCGATGTATATCATTGACCCGTTCAAATGTACCGAATGCGTCGGTGCCGATGATGAACCGCAATGCATGCTGGTCTGCCCGGCGGAATGCATCATCCCCAATCCGGATTTTGTCGAAAGCGAAGAAGAGTTACAAGCCAAATATGACGCTATGAATTAATAGCGGCCAGGGTAAAAATTTTCCTGTTCCTGCCAAAAGTTACCTTATGTAAACACTTTTGGGGGACACTGGTGTGGGTATCATCAAATAACAGGAGCCAGACAATGGACTATATTATACTGGATGACTTTGAGGTTAATATTCTCCAGAAGAAAGTAAATACCTATATTAAAAAAGGCTACCGGCCTGTTGGCGGCGTTGCCGTCGCCAGTCAAAAGGACGGCTTCGTTGATTATATCCAGGGGATGATCAGGGACGCGGACACCACCACCCCCACAGAATAACTATGCCGCCGTCCTGGTCTGCGGCAAGCCCAGACTCTGTGGGGTAAATTCTTAGGGTAAACTCTTAGGGCAAACTCTTTAGGGCAAACTCTGGGTCAGTGACAGGCTCTGGGCCGGTTCAAAACCGTTATCCTGTAGAAAACCAATCAAGGCCAGCTGGGTCACCCCGACCTCGGTATGAACATAGTCCGTCCGCAAAACCGTAAGATTGGCCATCAACTGTGACAACAGGGCGCTGCCGACATGCTTGTGGGCATAGCCCGGATCAACCCCGAGGGTATCAATAATGGCCGAGGGTTCGGTCCGGCCAAATTCACCAAAATCCACCCGGGCCATAACAAAGCCGACGACATGATCATCAAGTTCGGCCACCAGCGACACCCGAACCCCTGACTCTTCGACGATTTCGGCCATTTTACGGCTATAATATGCCGAGCGGTCAAATCCCATAATCTTGGTGTCAATTTTAATAATTGCCGCCAGATCCGTTTTTCTCATGCTGCGGCACGGCACCTGATCCCGGGACAGGGCGGCGGTATCATCTCCGGATGGATCGCTGTAATCAATCTCAACCGGGTCACCCTCGTCTTCCTGAACCGTTGCATCCAGATAACTGGTCACCCGTTGATAAATAGTACGCGGCGCCAGGTGAAAGCCGGTGGCGGCAAAATAACGCAACATGCCCTGATCGGCCCAGTCGACCTGACTGCGAATTTCATTGATACATTTTTTCTGAATGATTGCGGCCAGCTCTGCCATCAGCGCACGCCCGACCCCCTGTCCCTGAACGTCCCTGCCAACGCCGATATCGTCAACCACGGCCACCGTCCGCGCGCCGCCGAATTCGCCCCGCTGCAACCGGGCGAGCAGATAGCCCTTGACTTCATGATTACAAACACAGGCAATATAAACAAACTGCTTCGGCTCATTCAGCGCCGCCGCTACCCGTTTCTCAAAAAAATTCTTGCGTGACCGACCGGTGTTTTCCTCATCAATGGCAATAACCTGTGCCAGATCATCTGCCACCAATGGCCGCATTTTCAGGTTAAGTCGGGTCATCAAAATCCTCCGTTTTTTAAATTATATCAGCCTAACGCGGCATATTCCATCACCAGTTCCGCATCATCTTCTTCTTCAACAATATCTTCCAGCATCGGCAGCAGCGCCATTTCCTCTTTCTGGATATGGGCGATCATGCGCTCAATCAGCTCGACACCGCTGTTGCGAAACTGGACCCACAAGGCATCATTGAAGCCATCGGTCCGGGCCATTTTTGCCTGCTCGGACAATAAATTTCCCAGCGGTAAAATTACATTATGTTCCCCGGTCAGGATGTGGGTGATCGGGCTGTCCCCCATGGCGCTGAGCAAGGGGAAAAGCCTGCCCTCCTCAAAACTGAAGTGATTCTTGACATCACATTCCACCAGACCAACGATATCACCAAGCAACAGCGTTATCTCCGCAATATTCTTGTCCGGGGTTTTCTTTGGACCATATTTCTGGAACAGCGCTTCAAGCCGTTCCAGAACACTGATGGTTACAAGATGTTCATCATGCAGGGTACGGGTGATCTGGCGTTCAAACGAAAACATGGGCAGTCTCCAGTCTATAATTATGGTATTTAGGTACTGTAATGCTTATTTAGAAAAAAATCAACCTGAATATAAATATTTTATCACAGCGGGCCTGATGCTGATTCACGCTGTTTGCGGCTTAAAAGCCCGACCACGATAACCACATAGCTGAACAGGCCAAGACCGCCGATAAAGCCAAGACCGGCACCGAGCCGGATGACGGTGTCATTATCAATGATAATCCCCAGCGCGACAAAAACCAGCCCCGCCAGATGACCGACGGCATTCAGGTCAAACAACCTCATATCTGCCATTGATGATGCCAGCAGCGGGCCACCCCGGTTTGAGCCATGCATGCTGCCCAAAAACGGAATAATCCGCTGCAACACCCCGTTGAGAAAGGTTAGCAACCAACCGATAATGGCCAGAAGCGCAAACAGTGCATAGCCATTTTGCGGCCAATAGCCACCAATACCGACCGCCCCCCAGATCAGGGCCAGCGGCAACATGACCCAGCTCACCCGGATCAGGACGAACGGCGTGCCGAGCCGCTTTCTCATCCGGGTCTTGTAAACAGTAATCATGCCGTAGAGATAAAACCCAACCCCGACCATGCCGAGAATATCCGCGACCATCAGCAGCCAGTCCTGATGACTATTTATCCCGGCGAGCGCAATAATGATCGCGACGACATTGCAGGCAATGGACAGACGGCCATTTTTTTCCGAGGGTGCCGGTGCAATCGCAAACATCGGCACCAGAATATAGGAAAACCCCATGGCAATCAGGCTCATAAAGCCGAATATTGCCAGAATAAAATGGCTTGATGCCAGCGATATCTGATCCAGATCCAGACCATAATCCAAATTAACCACCAACAATATGCCAATGGCGACCGCCGCGAACAGAAACAGCATCGACGCCCAGCAATGCGCCATGATCGCCGCCATGCCCCGAACCCCGCGAATATTATCAATAATCAGAAAGAAGAAAATCAACAGCCCGAGACCGGCGAACCCGGCCCCGATCAGCATCGCCGGATACCAGTTGGCAAACATGCCGTATGCCAGCACGATAAAGCCGGGAATATAGACCCACGACAGCAGGCGGCAAATCCACACTCCCCTGAAGGCTTTGCGGGTGGCCACCGACAGCAGTTGGAGCGAGGCCCCGATCACCGTCATCGTCAGCACCCCGAGCGTCGCCAGATGGATCAGCGCCAGCACCGGGCCACTGCCCAGCCGGTAACCGGCCACCTCCCCCGCCTTCCAGAACAGTACCGCCCAGAACAACACATAAAACAAGGCGGCCGCGGTAAAAAACCGGAACGGCACCGAGGGCGGCAACAAACGATTTTTAGCCCCCGAAAGAAAACGCCCGATCATGTCTCACTCTCCTTGCTGATCCTTACCCTCACGCCATCACTGTCCTGCTCAACCACCTCCGCCCGCCAGTGGCGTTCCGCCAGTTCAGGGTAAAGATGGACCGGATCACGATCAAGCCAGACCGTGAAACTGTCCCCGGCCCCGCCACCTTCAATAATCCTCAGAACCGCCACCATCGGATTGGGCGGCATCAGGCCGCGCAGGTCCATATCGAGCGCCCCGTCCTGCCACATCAGCGGGAACTCCGGCAAACCCGCAAGGCTAGGCAATTCGGGTGCCGCCTGCTGATGAAAAAAAACCTGCCAGTGATCCCCGGACAGCCGAACCGGGTGGCTGGCATAACCCCGCCCCGCCAGCAGCCGCCGCAATGGCACCGGATCAAACGGCGCGTCAATCTGCAGGACAACCCCGGGGGACAGCGCGTCCACCCTGGCCAGTATCTGTGTCAGCGGGTCGGTTCCCGCCGCCAGCAGCGGGCGGACATCCATGCGCTCGCAGTGCCGCCGGTCAAGACAGCTGAACCAGTCAGGAGATCCCGTGCTATCGGTTGCAGATGGCATATTCTTTTCATCCATGGCTATTTTGTGCTTTCCACATCACCGCTTTAACAATATGTTGAAGCTAGCATAATAAATTGGTATTGTAATGCGTAATTGAAAATAATTATCCGGAAAACCGACTTGAACCGGATAAATGTGGAAGTTTAATGGCGATAGAATATAACGAGGACAGTGCCGTCACCGTACGCAATGCACGCGAAGATGACCTTGCCAGAATTGTTGAACTGGACAGACAGATCAGCGGCATCTCCAAACCGGATTACTGGCGGGAGTCGCTGCGTCGTTTTGGCAATGCCCGCAAAGCACGTTATTTTCTGGTGGCGGAAAAAGATACCCTGATTGTCGGTTTTATCGTCGGGGAAATTCGGGCGTGGGAATTCGGCACCCCGCCCGGTGGCTGGGTTTTTTCCCTGACGGTCGACCCGGATACCCGCCTCGGCGGGGTGGCGACAGTAATGTTTGAAACCATCTGTCGCTATTTCAGGCAGGCGGGCGTTGACAAGGTTCATACCATGATCGACCGGAGCAATATCACCGTCATGTCTTTCTTCCGCTCTCAGGGCATGATGGCCGGCAGCACCATCCCGCTGGAAATGGATTTAGCTGATTTCACGACTGAACAGGCAGAAGTCCTATGAAATTACAACGCTCCAGCCGTCTGGCGCTCTATGCCGTGCTTGAACTGGCTTCACGACCGGATGAACAGCTGTCTGCCGCCGATATTGCGACAAAATTTGATATTTCCCTCAATCATCTGGCCAAGGTATTGCGCGATCTGGGCCGGGCGCGGCTGGTCGAGGCGGTGCGCGGTGCCGGCGGCGGTTATCGTTTCTGCGGTAATATCCGCCGGACCACGCTGAAAGATGTGGTCGAAGTATTTGAGCCAATCACCCTTCACGATGCCGCCGGTTTCGAACCGGGTGATAAAACCGAATTTGGCGCATCGCTGGCGGTGGTCCTCAGCGAAATTGACGATATCGCCCTCGCCACCCTCGATTCCATCAGCCTCGAGACCATGCTGAAACTGACCAGAAGAGTTCAGAAACAGTCTCTTGCCTAGCACTTCAGAGATACATAAGAGTCAATCTATTCCCAGAATTTTATGGCTTTGCAGGCTGAGACGC
>JAADGA010000030.1 GCA_013152615.1 Alphaproteobacteria bacterium | reverse complement strand
GACTCCGAAGACCATAATGGTCTGAGGCAAGGCCGACCGGCCGCCGCGCATAATTGCGCGATGGGGAGCGAGGCGACGAGCGGGGGAGGATCCCCCATCTCTTAAAAAAAAGAAAGGTAACCCAAAATCCTCTCCGGATAGACTCAGACTCCGAAGACCATAATGGTCTGAGGCAAGCGCGACCGCGCGCCCGGAGCTTTAGCGCAGGAGGGGGAGCGAGGCGACGAGCGGGGGGAACCCCCACATCTTAAAAAAAAGAAAGGCCACCCCAAAATCCTCTCCACCCCCGAAGGCCTGAAAGGCCTGAGCGCCGGCGGCTAAGACCAAACAAAAAATACCCTTAAAAATTAAAAGCCGGCTTTATCGAGGTTAAGGCCCATATTGAGGAATTTTTCCCGGCGCAGTTCTTTCAGCTTGTCACCGTTTATTGTCGATAATTCACTGAAGGCGGTTTCCAGAACTTTGCGAATTGTTATCATGGCAAGCTTGTGATCCCGATGGGCGCCACCAACCGGTTCGGGGATGATTTCGTCTATTATATTGAGTTTTAACAAATCCTGCGCCGTTATTTTCAGGGCATTGGCCGCATCTTTAGCCTTGTCCGAGGTCCGCCACAGGATCGAGGCACAGCCTTCGGGTGAAATGACCGAATAAACCGCATGTTCCATCATCAGAACCCGGTTTCCTGCCGCCAGAGCCACCGCACCACCGGAACCGCCTTCGCCGACAATCAGCGCCACCAGCGGCACTTTCAGACCAAGACAGGTTTGGGTGCACCGGGCAATGGCCTCGGCCTGTCCGCGTTCCTCCGCCCCGATTCCGGGATAGGCCCCCGAAGTATCAACAAGGGTTATCACCGCAATATTAAACTGTTCCGCCATTTTTAACAGGCGAACGGTTTTACGGTAGCCTTCGGGCCGCGCACTGCCGAAATTATGCTTGATCCGGCTTTTGGTATCATGACCCTTTTCATGACCGATCACCATCACCGACTGCCCCTGAAACCGGCCCAGACCGCCGATAATGGCCAAATCATCCGAAAAAGCCCGGTCACCGGCCAGCGGCATAAAATCCGTAATCAGATTTGCAACATAATCCTTGAAATGGGGCCGTTCCGGGTGGCGGGCCACCTTGATTTTCTGCCATGGTGATAATTTGCTGTAAGTATCCCGCAACAGCTTGTCGCGCTTGACCTCCAGACGGGTAACTTCCTCGGCAATATTGATTTCTTCGCCGCTTTCCAGATTATTCATATCCCGGATACGGCTTTCCAGTTCGGCAATCGGTTTTTCAAAATCCAGATATGTCAGCATATATTTGTCTCAAAAATCATACAAAATAAATATCTTTTCATCCGCAGTCCTTATAACCCCCATTTCAGCCCTTGGAAAGAGGATGTTTTTGCTGAACCAGCGTTTTCAGCCGTTCTTCCAGAACATGGGTATAAATCTGGGTAGTGGTTATATCCGAATGGCCAAGCATTTTCTGTACCGCCCGTAAATCCGCGCCGTGAGCCAGCAAATGGGTGGCAAAGGCATGACGGAGCATATGAGGGGAAATATGATCGGGCAAAATGGCGCTCTCCCCGGCCAGTTGCTTTAATATCCGGGCAACGTGATGGCGGGTCAAATGCCCGGTGGCCCCGCGTGAAGGAAACAGCCATTTCCGGGCTGCCGCCGAATGACCGCCCACAGATTGTGACGCCATGGCCCCGATATAAACGGCCAGCGCCCGGATGGCGTTTTCGTTCAGCGGCACCAGCCGTTCCTTGTTGCCCTTGCCGCGTACGTAAATATAGGGCTCGCCGCTCTGAACGGCAGCTAACGGCAGGCTGACAAGTTCGGTCACCCGCAGCCCGGTGGCATATAATATCTGCACCATGGCATGACATCTGAGGGATTTTATATCCGCTTTTTCCTCGGCCTGATCCCGGGCGGTCGCCAATAACCGGGCCACCTGTTTTTCGCTCAGCACGCCGGGCAGCGGTCGTCCGGGCCGGGGGCTGTCAATGCCGGTCACCGGATTATCCGTCCTGAGGCCCTCGGCATAAAGAAATTTATAAAACTGGCGCATGGTGGATAATTTTCGGGCCTGGGTCCGCGCGGAAAGGCCGCGTTTTTGTACTGTCACCAGATAATTACGCAGGTGATCCCGGTTAATATCCAGCAAACTGACCGGCGTGTTTTCCAACAAATGAGCCAGATCCCGACCATAGGACACAAGGGTGTTTTCCGCGGCTCCCCGTTCCGCTCCCAGCATCTCCAGAAATTGATTTATCAGCTGTTGGTCAGAAACCATTATTCGCCAGTATTTCAAGGGCGAATTTGTGAGCCGCCGTCTCGAGCCCCACTGATCTGAGCGCCCGGATCACCGCACTCACCCCGGTAGCATCAAGGGTTGACACATCATTATCACTGGCCAGCAGACATAATAATATGGTTTCGCCAGATTTTTTTTCCGCCACCGATTTGATCAGACTGCGCCAGATCGCAACCGGAATGGGATGCTCCATATTCTGTTGCCGGGACCGTGCCGCCGCTGGAATTTGTTGCGGTGCCTGCTGTGATGCCTGTGGCGGTACCTGCTGTGATGTCTGCTGTAAAATTTTTTGCGGACCCTGACGGCTGACAAGTTTTTGCCACAGGGGTTCCGGAACCACAAAACCCAATGCCTCGGCTACTGAATAAAACAGCGTGGCTTTTTTCCGGCGTTGTTCTGCGGGTAAAAACATCTGGCCATCCCACCATAAATTCAGGATTTTCCGTGACCAGGGAATATCTTTATTTTGACCGGACAGCACCATCATCGGCCAGATATTCACCAAATCACTGGTCGCATCTGCGTTACCGCCATAGGCGGCTGTCCGGACAAATTTATACCATTGCCATGCTTTTCTGTCATTTCCCGCCAATATCAGGGCCCGGATAATCTGATCGGCATAAAACAGCAGATTATCCGCCGGTTCCAGCGACTGTACCGTATGAGCATTCAATAACGCCGCCCGGGGCAGGTCCCGGTTCTGCAACGCCCGGTCCCAGATTTCCTTAAGAATCGCCGCTTTTTTAACATCATTAATTTGCTTGGCCGCCGATTGATACAGCAGCACATCGCCCATCACCGTTTTATCGGTGCGGGCAATGGCGATGGCATCGTCATATTCATCTTCCGAAAAACTTATGCTGTTATAAATCGGAATAAGTTTAGCCACCGGAAAAGTTGCCGCGCGGTAACTTCGGGCCGCCGCCATAAGACGATCTTGCTTCTGCACATTGGCATTGCCGGACAGGGCATAAAGAATAAGCGGCGGCGCATTGGCGAACATGCGCGGCTCTATTGGCTGATCGAGAACCGTTAACAGGCTGTATGTCATCGGATCCAGTTGGCTGAGGCCGGATGAATAGACGGGTTTTGCCTGTTTATCCTGATTTTTCTGTGACAATTTGTTAATCAGATCAAAAAAGATAAAATCGGTTTTCCCCTGATCTATCAGTGACTCTACTGTAAGGGCCGCCTCCTGGGGTTTGCCTTCCATAACCTGACAATATGCGGTTAATTTTAACCAGTAATAATCGGTTTTAGCCTTGTTCATCGCCTGACTGGCCAGCAGACAGGCCGAAGAAATATTACCGGATATCAGCATCAGGTCGCTTATTTTCCGGGATCCGGCATAAGATTCCGGCGGCAGCAATTTCAAAAAAGCCGTCAGCGTCTTTAAATTACCGGTTTCGCTGATTTTCTCTATTCTGAGCGACAGGAATTTTGCTAATGCCTGACTGTCCGGGCTGGTGTTTATTTCAGACTTTTCCGACCCCGGCGTTCCTGCCTGTGTCCCCCCCTGTGTTCCTGCCAGTGTCCTCTCCTCTGACCCCAGGGATAAATTGGCGGGAACGGTTGCGGCGGATAATAGCAGCTTTCTTGTCAATGATGCCATAACCGGGGATTTTGTCGGGACATATAATGCCGCTAACAACTGTTCAATCCGGCGGCGGTCAGAGCCATGCCACAGGGTTACCGGAAATCCACCGTCGGCGACCGTGATCAAGCCCTTTTCCGCCGGGGGGGTATTGACAAGTTTCAGCGCCTCAACCTCAACCCCGGATATTTCCCCAGATGTTTCTCCTGATACTTCCCCGGATATTTCCTGAGAATTATCCGACGTTGCCGCTGTTGCTGGAACCGGATTTTTCATAGCTGTTTGAAGTACTGGCGGTGTTTCTTCAGGTGTTTTTTTAGGCGGAATATAGGGACCCGGCTGTCCCGCAGGAAATAATATTGATCGCGGCAAGGCATCTGCCGGTTTCAAAAGCGGAGTCTGGCCGAGCTTCACAGATGCTTTCACAGATGGCTTCACCGCTGACGTCACTGCTGACGTTTGGGCGGAAATTACCGGCTGATTTTCCGAAGCTGTTACCGGTTTTTGTTGTGCTGACACCAAATTCGGCCACGACATGACGATCGGCAGGGTCACCCCAAAAATTATCTGCCTGAAAATTACCTGCCCGAAAATTACCTGTATGCGTTTTCTGC
The DNA here is from genome assembly GCA_013152615.1 of Alphaproteobacteria bacterium. Taxonomy (GTDB): domain Bacteria; phylum Pseudomonadota; class Alphaproteobacteria; order Sphingomonadales; family Emcibacteraceae; genus Paremcibacter. The sequence continues at coordinate 4,935 of JAADGA010000030.1, read as the reverse complement.
AAATCATCGGTTTTCCTGATCTGTTCTATCCGGCTCTTCTGTCCAATTTCAGGGATTGTCCCTTGTTCCGGGTTTATTTGGGAAATTTGTCATTAGACAGGGTTTTGACGACATGATTCTGCGGCGGATCTATCCTGACTGTCATCAGATAAACACCCCCGGCACCAATCGCCGCTAAAATCAATATGATAATCAGTAACCAGAATTTACCCATTTTTCGTCTTGTTTCCTCTCGCCATAACAAATCAATCGCGGGCAGTCTAACCATATCCGGGCCGGTCGTAAAGCACCCACTGAGCCGCTATTGATTGTTCTTTCGCATATTTGGGTAATATTTAAAAAAAATATGGTGTTTTAATGACTTTCTCCCTGTCAATATAGATCAGCCATGTTAATAATGACACGAGATGAAACCTGTAAGGAAAAATAAAACCGGGTCACCCAGTACCCGGCTTAGATACCCATTGACCAAAAGTATTTCATTAATTGGGCTTATGGGGTCCGGAAAAACCACGGTTGGTATCCGTCTGGCCCGGAAATTAGGGGTAACATTCGCTGATTCCGATGCCGAAATCGAGATAGCCGCCAATTATTCCGTCCGTGAAATTTTTGAAAAATTCGGCGAGGAAGATTTTCGTAACGGTGAAAGAAAAGTCATTTGCCGGTTGATTTCCGACCGGCCCGCTGTTTTGGGTACCGGCGGCGGTGCCTTTATGGACCGCGAAACCCGGGAGCGGCTGAAAGAAAGAACCATCACCATCTGGTTGAAGGCAGATATTAATCATCTGGTAGAGCGGACATCGCGGCGTGATACCAGACCGCTGCTGCGTCAGGGTAATCCCGGAGAAATTCTGCGGCAGTTGGCCGAAACCCGCTATCCCATTTATGGTCAGGCCGCCATTATCGTCGAAACCGGGGCCGGACCCCATGAAAAAGTTGTCAATAATATCATCTGGAAACTTAATCAATATCTGGCGGCAGAAACCGCACAGGAAAGAAAGAAACAACATAACCAATGTTCCGGAAAATAACCGTCGCCGTTAAAGACCACAGCTATGATATTTATGTCGGAGACGGCCTGCTGGATCAGGCCGGTGACCTCATCGCCCCGTTATTGTCCCGGCCCCGAACCGTGGTTGTCACCGATGAAAATGTCGCCCGCCATCAGCTGCCCCGGCTTAAAAAATCACTGACACAGGCGGAAATAACCTTTGACACCATCATTCTGCCGCCGGGTGAGGCCACCAAATCCTTTGATCATCTGGAGCGGCTGCTTGATCAGCTGCTGGCACTGGGGCTGGAGCGTCATGATAAAATAATAGCCTTTGGCGGCGGTGTCATTGGCGACCTCACGGGTTTTGCCGCAAGTATTTATCAGCGTGGCATCGGTTTTATCCAGATTCCGACCAGCCTGCTGGCGCAGGTCGATAGTGCGGTCGGCGGCAAATGCGGCATCAACAGCCCACGCGGCAAAAACCTGATTGGCAGCTTTCATCAACCGGATCTGGTGCTGAGCGATGTCAGCACCTTGAACAGCCTGCCCGAACGACAGCTTGTTGCCGGCTATGGCGAGGTGGTTAAATACGGCCTGATCGGCGACCGAAAGTTTTTTAACTGGCTGGAGCAAAACGGCGCTGACATCATAGCGGGCAATCCGGCCGCCCGGACAAAAGCCATCCTCACCTGCTGTCAGGCCAAGGCAAAAATAGTCAGCCTGGACGAAAAGGAACGCGGGCCGCGGGCCCTGCTTAATCTCGGCCATACTTTTGGTCATGCGCTGGAGGCAGAATGCGGCTATTCCGATGCGCTGCTTCATGGGGAGGCCGTCGCCATTGGCATGGTTATGGCCTTTGATCTGTCGGTCAAAATGGGCCTTTGCCCAAAAGCGGACGCCGTTACTGTGCGCCGGCATCTGGAAAAAATTACCCTGCCGACCAAACCGCCGCTATCACGGGTTAACATGACCGCAGATAATTTATTCAATCATACCCTGCGCGATAAAAAAATGTCCGGTGGCACCGCGACTTTTGTGTTAGTATCAGCCATTGGCGGTGCTTTTCTGAGCCGGGACACCCAAGCCGGAGATATCCGGCAGATTTTTCTTTCGGCGCTGGATTAGGGTCAGAACCCTGGGGAGTATTCCCGATATGATTGAAATTCTGGTTTTTTCAGGCATAATATTTTTCCTGATACTGCTGTCCGGATTTTTTTCCGGGGCCGAAACCGCGCTGACCGCAACCTCACCGTCACGTATTCACCGCATGGCCAAAAAGGGTAATCGGCGCGCCGGTCTGGTCGAACAACTGATTGATAATTCTGAAAAACTGATCGGGGCTATTCTGCTCGGCAATAATCTGGTGAATATTCTGGCTTCTGCCCTCGCCACCGCATTCTTCATCCGGCTTTTTGGTGAGATCGGGGTGGTTTATGCTACCTTTGTCATGACCCTGCTCATTCTGATTTTCGCCGAAGTCCTGCCCAAAACCTATGCCATCAGCAACCCGGAACGGGTGGCGTTGAAAGCGGCACCTTTTACCCGGATAATCGTTCTGGTTTTTTCGCCGCTGGTGGCGCTGGTCCAGATCATCGTCCGGGCAACCCTGCGGCTGTCGGGGCTTACTATCACCACCCAGAAAATTCTGTCCGCCCATGATGAAATCCGCGGTGCCATCAGCCTACAGGCCGATGAAGGCGGCCTGATCAAGAATGACAAGGATATGCTCGACAGTATTCTTGATCTTCAGGATGTTCAGCTTGAAGATGTCATGATCCACCGCAAGAATATCGAGATGATCAATGTCGGCGACAGCCCGGAAAAAATCTTTGGCCAGATTGTCGCCAGCCCCTTTACCCGGCTACCCCTGTGGCGGGACGACCCTGATAATATCATTGGTGTTATTCACGCCAAAGAGGTCCTCAGGGCCCTTAAATCCAGCCACGGTTCCATAGCAGAAATAGATTTTAACGCTATCGCCCAAGATCCGTGGTTTGTCCCCGAAACCACCAGCCTGCATGAGCAATTAACCAAATTCCTGTCAAAAAATACCCATTTTGCTCTGGTGGTTGATGAATATGGCGTCTTTATGGGCGTGATTACCCTTGAGGATATACTGGAAGAAATTGTCGGTGATATCTATGATGAACATGATACCCTGTCCTCAGACATAGAAATCCTGAAAAATGGCGCTATCATTGCCCCCGGCAATACCCCGATCCGCGACCTCAACCGGCAATTTAACTGGGAACTGGATGATGAAGAAGCGGTTACCATTGCCGGTTATGTCATTGATATTTCGGAGACCATCCCGCTGCCCGGTCAAAAATTTTTCCGTAATGGTTTTGGCTTTGAGATTTTAAAAAGACGCCGGAACCAGATTACCTCACTGCTTATCATTCCAAAAAAATAATCTACTCTTCCGCCTTGTCGAGAATTTCCATCAGCTCCGCTATTTTTTCTGGCGAAAGGTGACGGATTTTCCGGGCCAGTTGATTGGCCAGGATAACCGCCTCCGGCGACAGCGCCGATGTATCCACCACCAGGCGGGGATGAGACATCCGGGCCAACTGCTCTATTTCCCCGGCATCATCCCAGATCAAATTAAAATAACTGATAATCTGCTGAACCATCGCCCATGTCGGCAAACCCCGATGACCATGTTCAAGCGCCGATAAATAGGCCGGGCTGACCTCCAGATCCGCCGCCATCTGTTTCTGGCTTATCCCGCGGCTTTGCCGCAGTTGCCGGATTTTACGGCCAAACGGTGTCATTGTTTTTGATGATCCCGGTAGCTTTGATCCCATTGTTTTTGATCCCGGGGCTTTTGATTCTGGACCTTTTGGTTCTGGACCTTTTGGTTCTGGGGCTTTTCCCGGTTTCTTTTCACCACCACATACAGGGCGCCACCACCGCCATGTTCGCCTCTGGCCGTATGAAACGAGGTGATCAGCCGTGCCAGCGGCGGCTGCGACAACCATTCCGGCACCCGGCTTTTCAACACCCCCCTTGCCCCGGGTTTTGCACCGCCCTTGCCGGTGATCACCAGAATAAGTCTTTTGCCGCGATCATAGGCGGTTTCAATATACCGGCAAAGGGCCGAATAGGCCTGATCCCCGGTTAAACCATGAAGGTCGATCCGGCCCTCCGGCCGGACCCGGCCCCGGCGCAGCTTCTGATGCCAGTTATAATCGGCATCTTTCAAACTATATGAATATTCTGTCGCCATTACCGACGGCGTCTGATGATGATATGGCGGATCAGTAATCCGGACGGTATATGCCGATTTTCGTACCAGTGGCGTTGCCGCCCGGTTACTATCCAGCCGGGCAATATTTTCCGTAACCCGGTTCCACAGGATTTTCTCATTCTCGCTCAGACTGTTGCCAAATTTCCTCCGGGTCATCTCATAGGTTCTTTTGTTGCCGGAATGTGATTGGCCAGAATACGGCTTGCCAGCACTTTCGGCACCAGAAAATAATAGCGGCCCCGGTCTTTCATCGGTCCCGCTTTCCGGGCGGCGGCTTTTCCTATGCCCCAATAAACATCCGCCCGGACCCGACCCTTGATTGCCGTACCGGTATCCTGGGCAATAACCAGCCGCCGGAGACCGGTCGGTGATGATTCAAGATCAAGCCATAACGGCATCCCGAGCGGAACATATTGCGGATCAACGGCCACCGATCTTCCCGGCGTTAACATGACATTCATCGACCCGACCGGAGCCGGTTCTTTCAGCCGCCGGAAAAACACATAGGACGGATTTTTCCACAGCAGTTTTTCAGCCTTTTGTGGATGGTTCTCAAGCCATGTTCTAATCGCTTGCAGCGACATATCCTGTTGGCTGATATCACCGTTCCGGATCAGGAATTTACCAATGGAATGATAAGCCTGACCATTTTTGCCGGCATAGCCAAATATCTTCCGGGCGCCATTTTGAT
>JAADGA010000029.1 GCA_013152615.1 Alphaproteobacteria bacterium | reverse complement strand
GTCACGGATAACATCAAGCGCCTTGACAATGCTTGGTGCGTAGAAGTCATTGACATAAACTTCCTGACTGCTGGTCTGACCATAGAGGAAGGATGCATCATAGGTCCAGCCTCCGGCAATATCACCCTTCATTCCGGTAACCATACGGAAAGAGTTATGGGCGAGAATGGATGTCCGCGGGCCACCTTCGACATTACGTTTGCCGATATAGGTGGAGAAGGAATCATTGGGACCAAGGCCCAGATTACCGCAGGTTGACGCCAGAAAATTTGCATTCAGCATTGGATTGGAACAGCTGATCTTGTAAGGGGTTACGAAGAAAGTACCGCTTTCCGCAATCTGTGCCCGGGTCCGGTCAGACATGAAACTGAATTCCATGTAAGGCTTGAAATGGTCATTGATGGTGTAATTAATGAAGGCACCACCGGACCAGCGTTCATCAGGGCGCTGGAAATGGTTGATCGGGGCATAGTTATAACGGTTGGTGCCGTCCCACGGGACGAGGGCACTTGAGCTATTCATGCTCAGGAAGGCTGATTTTGGATTGCTCCAGTCATAGCCGCCTGACGGGGTAACAGAGGAAATATAGAAGTTTGGCACAATAGCGTTGGCGGAACCGCCACAACTGGTTGCTTTAGAACTCAGGGCGCAGGATGAATAATCGCGTGCTCCCTGACGCAGTTCGTTGACCTTGCGGTAGCTGGCATAAACTGTAGCATGGCCCTTGTCGTCGGCAAAGCCGCTGCCCATGATCAGTTCAACATTATACTGGGTGCCGTCGATGCCAGTGCTTCCGGTTGGAAACTTGAAGTTTCTTTTCTTGAGCAGGCCCTGAACGAAACTGTTTCTGTTGTTATGCTGGTAACCGGAAAAGCCGGTGGTAACCTGAATGCCGTTAAAATTGTCATCCATGATAAAGTTGACCACCCCGGCCACGGCATCAGCACCATAGATAGCCGATGCGCCACCGGTCAGGGTTTCAACCCGTTTGACCAGTCCGGCCGGAATCTGATTGATATCCGGTGATGATTGGGAAAGCCCGCCCGGCTGCATGCGGCGGCCATTGATCAGAACCAGAGTTCTGATGGCACCGAGACCACGCAGGTCAAGCGAGGCGGCACCGGTTGCTCCGTTGGAGATAAAGGCGGTCTGTGATGCCTCAATCTGCGGCAGGCTGTTCATCATGTCTTCGATGCGGTTATAACCGCTGAGCTTGATTTGTGCGGCCGGTGTTATCATCAGCGGGCTCACGCTTTCAAGGTCTTTATGTCTGATCCGGGAGCCGGTAACGACCACTTCTTCAATGGCCATGGTCTTGTCTGCCGCTGCTGTGGCAGCTGCGGCGGCGTGGGAAGCCGGAATGGCGAAAGGCAGGATCGCGGCAACAGCTACTGCTGATACGCCGCATTTAAGGCGCGAGGTAAAGTCGCTCTTCATATTATTTCCTCCGTAGGAAGTTAAAAATAGTGGGATAGTCTGCTTTTATTTTTTTGATTCACACAGTTACCACTCCTTTGAAAAGTGGTTAAAAAAACAGCTGGATTTCGGCAGTCCTCCTCATGGTTTTATGCGTTAATGTCCCATCCCAATTTATATTCTATAGTATAGATAACCGACCGGTCACTCTTTAATTATTTCAGTAAAATCCACACAGATTTAACAAAAACCGGCCCGTACATTATTTATATCTATTCATTCTGTCCTTAACGGACCCACAAATGTAAATAAATAAATAACGGACGAAGGCTATCATTCCTCAGAATCCCGGTCAAATTTTTTGAAGCAGCTTATGTGTTATTTTTGTCACATATGTGTTGTGTATTTATGCCACAGGATGATTTTATATGCTATAAATCGGGAAATTTATGCCGCTACAGAATAATATTTTGAATAATTGGTAAAAAATACAGTTTATTCGGCGAAGAATTATAGGGATTTTGTTGAAAAAATGCGGACGGATGGTGATTTTGTGACTCCTTGCCGATATGGTTGAAATATTATTGCTGGGATAAGGAAGGGGGAATAATATTATTAGGAGGAAAAACGAATCAATTTTATCTGTTAATTATGGCCCCGGTGATCAGGCGGGCTAACCTCAATGAAACAAACAATATTTTCCGGGTTTATATTATGATCCGTTAACATAACCCGGAATGTGATAACAGGATAATATTGTCCGGGGCGGTCATGCGGATTTCGTCCGACTGGAATCCCTTGCTCTCACGCCAGATCGGCCGGGCTACGGCGAATTTGAGCCGACGGGTCATGCGGGGAAGAACACGGGATATCTGGTAGATTTCTGGCGGATTTCTAACATATTTTTGCGCTTGACGGTTGCCGGAGGATGGTTCAATCAGGCACCAGGTCATTCTGTGCCAGAATATGTCCGGCAAGATAGAGTGAGCCGCAGATCAGCACCCGAACCGCGGTCTCACCGGTAAGAGTTTGAATGTCCCGGAGCGCTTTTTTCGCCGAGATACAACAGCCTGCGGTCATGGTCACGCGCTGCGCCCGGTCGGCAATTTCTGCGGCAGAATAGCTGTTTTCGCCCGGGATAGTGACGGCAAAAAGCCCCCGTACCCGGTGACTTAGCGGGGCAAGGAAACCCGCGACATCCTTGCCGGTCATCATGGCACAGATCAGATAAAGCGGGCGCGGGTCCGGCCGGTCAAAATAATCCGCCAGAATCTGTCCCGCCGCCGGGTTATGACCGCCGTCAAGCCACAGGTCACTGCCAGCAGGCAGGATGTCGCCATAAGCACTGGCGGTTATATTCTGCAGCCGGGCAGGCCAGGTGACGGCGGCAATGCCGTGCCTGATATGGTCCGGGGTGATGCTGAAGCGGTCCTGATGGCGCAGGCTGGCAATGGCAAGCCCGGCATTGGTGATTTGATGTGGCCCGTCAAGGCCGGGGCGGGGACAGGACAGCCGCCCGTGACGGTCGCAATAGTCAAAACCGGTCGGGGTTGGCTCAACCGACCAGTCATCAATAAGCTCCGCCCCGATCCTGCGGGCATGGTCGCGCAGCACCGCCATCACCGGTGGTGACTGGGGGGCGGTAACCAGTGGCACCCCTGCTTTGGCAATACCGGCTTTTTCCCCGGCGATGATTTCCGGGTCCGCGCCAAGAAAATCCTGATGATCGACCGAAATCGGGGTGATAACAGTGCTGAGGGGGAGGTCAATCACATTGGTGGCATCAAGCCGCCCGCCAAGGCCGACCTCAAGCAGCAGCACATCCGCCGGGCTATGTGCAAACGCCATGAAGGCAAGGGCGGTCGTGATTTCAAAATAGGTGATCGGGGTGTCACCATTGATGTTCTCGCAGTCCGTCAGGTAATCAAGCATCCGCCCTTCGTCAATCAGTTGCCCGCCAAGGCGAATCCGTTCGCTAAACCGCACCAGATGGGGTGAGCTATAGACATGCACGCGCAGGCCCGCCGCCTCAAGAATGGCGCGGAGACAGGCCACGGTCGAGCCTTTGCCGTTGGTACCGGCGACATGAATGACCGGCGGCAGTTTATCTTCGGGGTGATCAAGCTTTGCCAGCAACCCGGTCATGCGATCAAGGTTGAGATCAATTTTCTTCGGATGAAGCCTGTTCAGACGTGCCAGAACCTTATCTGATTTCCGGGACACGGACCGAGGCCCTCTAGGCCGCGCGGGGCTGTTTCATCAACAGGCCGAACAGCTGGATCAGGGTTGCGCGCAGGTCATGGCGATGGACAATCATATCAATCATGCCATGTTCGAACAGATATTCCGAGCGCTGAAAGCCCTGCGGCAGTTCTTCGTGAATAGTGTCCTTGATCACCCGCGGTCCGGCAAAACAGATCAGCGCGTTGGGCTCGGCAATCTGAATATCGCCGAGCATGGCAAAGGATGCCGTCACCCCGCCGGTTGTCGGGTCGGTCAGCACCACCACATAGGGCAGTCCGGCATCTTTGACCATTTCGACCGCGACCGTGGTCCGGGGCATTTGCATCAGCGACAGGATGCCCTCCTGCATGCGCGCGCCACCAGCGGCGGTAAAGATCAGCAGCGGTGATTTCTGTGCCACCGCATGACGGGCGGCCGCAATGATACCGTCGCCAACAGCCATGCCCATAGAGCCGCCCATAAACAGAAAATTCTGCACGGCAATGGTAATATTTACCGGGCCCATCTGGCCATAGGCAACCGTAATGGCATCTTTAACATCATTCGTTGTCCGCGCGGTTTTCAGCCGGTCAATATATCTTTTCTGATCCTTGAATTTCAGCGGGTCGTCCTTGGGGGCGGGCAGGTCGATCAGGTCATATTGCCCGTCATTAAACAGATTTTTGAACCGGATTTTCGGGCCGATACGGCTGTGGAAACCACAATGGGGACACACGGACTGGACTTCGAGAAAGTCTTTCATATACAGCAGTTGGCCACAATCAAGACATTTATGCCACAGGTTGTCCGGGGTATCTTTTTTCTTTTCAAGCACGGCCCGGATTTTCGGGCGGACATAATTGGTAATCCAGTTCATATTTTACTCTCCGGGGTTGCTTGTCGCGCCTGTTTAATCCCGCGGCCAAGCGTTGCCACAAAGTCAAGGACTCTACTCTCCAGCACGGAATTTGCAAGGCCTTCCTGATCTATATTAGCCGCAATAATGTTAACAATTGCCGAACCCACGACCACCGCATCGGCGAATTCAGCAAAAAGCCGGGCGGTTTCCGGTGTTTTAATGCCAAAACCGACGGCAACCGGTAGATCGGTGTGGCCGCGAATCATCTCGACAGCGGCCTTTACCGGCCGAGAATCCGGCACCCGGGTGCCGGTAACCCCGGCAATGGAAACATAATATAAAAAGCCCGAGCCGTTTTTTACGATATGGTTCAGCCGCGCCCGATCCGTGGTCGGGGTCGCCAGATGAATACAGCCCATGCCGGCTGCGGCAGCGGGAATGGCCAGCTCACAGTCTTCTTCCGGCGGCAGATCAACAATGATCAGCCCGTCAACCCCGGCCTGCAACGCGTCAGCCAGAAATTTTTCCACACCGTAAATATAAAGCGGGTTGTAATAGCCCATCAGGATCAGCGGGGTTGTCTGATCCTGTTGGCGGAATTCCCCGACCATCTGTAATATTTTACCGCAGGTGATGCCGTTTTTCAGCGCCCGGATATTTGCCGCCTGAATTGCCGGTCCGTCGGCCATCGGGTCGGAAAAGGCCATACCCAGCTCGATAATATCCGCTCCTGCTGCCGGCAGCGCTCTCAGGATACGGAGCGCACTGTCATAATCCGGGTCACCCGCAGTGGTGAAGGTCACGAGTGCGGCGCGATTTTCTGCTTTCAGCGCGGCAAATTTCCGGTCAATACGGCTGACAGACATATTAAATCTCCGTCCCGAGGGCCTGGGCCACGGTGAAAATATCCTTGTCACCGCGCCCGCTTAAATTCATTACCATGAGATGATCCCGGGGGAGAGTCGGGGCCAGTTTGATGACGTAGGCAATGGCGTGGGCGCTTTCCAGTGCCGGAATGATGCCTTCACAGGCGCAGCAGGTCTGAAAGGCGTCCAGCGCCTCCCGGTCGGTAATCGCGACATATTTGACCCGCCTGATGTCGTGAAGCCAGCTATGCTCCGGCCCGATACCCGGATAATCCAGCCCGGCGGAAATCGAATGGGCTTCCTCTATCTGTCCGTCACCGTCCATCAGCAGGTAGGTTCGGTTGCCGTGCAGCACCCCCGGCCGGCCCCCGGTGAGCGAGGCGGCATGTTTATCGGTGTCAAGGCCAAGCCCCGCCGCCTCAACACCATACATCGCAATGTCATCATCGAGAAACGGGTGGAACAGGCCGATAGCATTGGAACCACCGCCGACACAGGCGACCAGACTGTCGGGCAACCGACCTTCCTTTGCCATGATCTGGCGGCGGGTTTCGGTCCCGATCACCGACTGGAAATCCCGCACCAGTTCCGGATAGGGATGGGGACCGGCGGCGGTGCCAATAAGATAATAGGTATCGGCAACATGGGCGACCCAGTCGCGCATGGCCTCATTCATCGCATCCTTCAGGCTTTGGGAGCCACTGGTCACGGGAATGACCTCGGCACCGAGCAATTTCATCCGGAAGACATTGGGTTTCTGGCGCTCAATGTCCTTTGCTCCCATATATACCACGCATTTGATGCCAAAGCGGGCGCAGACGGTGGCGGTGGCGACCCCGTGCTGTCCGGCGCCGGTTTCGGCGATGATCCGGCTTTTGCCCATGCGCCGCGCCAGCAATATCTGGCCGATACAATTGTTTATTTTATGGGCGCCGGTATGGTTAAGCTCCTCGCGCTTGAAATATATTTTGGCCCCCTTCAGATGCTCCGTCAGCCGTTCGGCGAAATATAGCGGGCTGGGCCGGCCGACGAATTCTGTCAGCAGGCTGTTAAATTCCTCTTCAAACGCCGGGTCGGTCCGGCTGTCGCGAAAGGCCTGCTCCAGATCGAGAATCAGCGGCATCAGGGTTTCGGCGACAAAGCGGCCACCGAAATCACCAAATCTGCCGTCACTGTCCGGGCCGGAACGGAGGCTGTTCTTGCCCCCAGTCATGTCAGAAGTCATGCCAGAATTCATGCCAGAATTTATATCAGGAGTCATGTCAGAATCCTCATAAAGTCGTTGATTTTAGCGCTGTCCTTTACCCCGGGGCGGCTTTCAACGCCACTGGAGACATCAACGGCTTTTGCTCCGCTCGCGGTGATGGCAGTCATAACATTATTCTCATTCAGTCCCCCGGACAGCAGCCATGGCCGGTGCCAGTCAGTAGTTTTTATCAGTTGCCAGTCAAAGCTCAATCCGTTGCCGCCGGGCAGGGCATTTTTATGAGATATGGGGGGCTTGGCATCAAAAAGCAATATATCGGCAACAGATTCACAGGTTTTTGCATAGGCGATATCGTCATTGTCGGCGACCGCAATCGCCTTTATCACCGGCAGCTTGAAATTATCCTTGATCTGCTGTAGCCGCCCTGGGCTTTCCGAACCGTGAAGCTGGATCAGGTCGAGCGCTATATGGCCGAGGATTTGCCGGAGGTCATCATCATCCGGATCGACAAAAACCCCGACTTTACGGATGGTTTCAGGAATGAGTGCGGCCAGTGCCGCCGCCTGAAGGCCGGTAATATGACGCGGGGATTTCGGATAAAAGACAAAACCGGTATAGGCCGCCCCGGCGTCACAGGCCGCGCGCACGCCGCCCGGCGTGGTCAGGCCACATATTTTGACGGCTATTGACATGAGCTGATTATTTCCGTGGCAATATCTGCTGCGGCCTTTACCGGATCGTCTGCCGTGGTTATTGGTCGCCCGATCACCAGATAATCGGCCCCGAGAGCTATGGCCTGTGCCGGTGTCATCACCCGTTTCTGATCATCGGCCGAACTGCCTGCGGGTCTGATCCCCGGCACCACCAGTGTGAAATCACGGCCACAGGCCTTGCGGATTGCGGTGATCTCGGACGGCGAACACACCACGCCGTCAAGGCCGCTTTGCTGTGCCAGCCGTGCCATCCGCACCACCTGGGGTTCCAGCGGCGTTGACAGGCCGACCGCCTCGAGGTCGCTTTCGTCCATGCTGGTCAGGATCGTCACCCCGACGATCAGCGGCTTCTGGCAGTTGATGTTTTGGGCGGCAATGGTCGCGGCCTCGGCGGCGGCGGCCATCATTGCCGGGCCACCAGCGCTGTGAATAGTGATAATAAGCGGCTTTAGCGGCATTAGCGCATGGATGGTCCGGGCGACAGTATGGGGAATATCATGCAGTTTCAGATCAAGGAAGATCGGCATCCCGGATTTAGCCACATGGGAAAATCCGGCAGGCCCGTTTGCCCCGAAAAATTCCAGACCGAGTTTCACCCCGCCGATATGCTTGCCGAGCTTTGCGGCCAGTCCAAAGGCCGCATGAGGGTCAGTCGTGTCCAGCGCACATAGAATGCGCTTTGAGCGGGGATGGCTATTCATTGGGGTATCCTCATTGTCAGGCTGTTTTTTCTCATGAACCGGCCATAATGACAAGAGTTTTATGGAATTGTTTTTATGTTTTTATGGAATTATTTTACGGAATTACTTTATCAAATTACTTCATAGAACTTCAGGGGGAACTGAGGCCTTGAGCTGATTTTCCAGATCGCGGATTTTTCTGGTTTGTTCACGGGTATGCCGGGCGTGTTTCAGGGATTTCGCGACCCCGGCCACCACACCGGCCCCAAGGCCAATGAAAATTCCGGCAAAAAGCACCAGATACAGCGGCAGATCAATAACGAAGGGCAGCGGGTGAAAGCTGAAGGCAACCACCGTTCGGTTTGCGACCGCAACCACGATGCAAAAAATTGTAAAAACAACAAAGGCCACAAGATAAACCAGCCGCATAATTACCGAATCCTGCAAAATCAGAGAGTAAGAAATCTGTTATTTGGCGTTGAGCCGTTCCCGCAGGTCCTTGCCTGTTTTGAAATAGGGGACATATTTCTCCGGGACATTGACCTTTTCTCCGGTGCGCGGGTTGCGACCAATGCGCTTTGGCCGGTGTTTTACTGAAAAGGCACCGAATCCCCGGAGTTCGACCCGGTTGCCGTCGGCAAGTGTATTGGTAATTTCCTCAAAGATGGTGTTGACGATTCGCTCAACGTCACGTTGATAAAGATGGGGATTGGCCTCGACCAGGCGTGCAATCAACTCTGACTTTATCATTGGTTTTTCCCTCTAATTGAATATTGCTGGTGCGTTAAATATGCACAGGGTGCCAGAGACTTTTTGTGTCGTCAAGGTTAACCCCCTAAAAAAAAGGCCTTTTTTACGATAATGGCCGGTAAAGTTATAAATATGACGTGATTTAACCGGAAAAGCCCGCCTGAACAACCAGACGGGCTTGTAAAAGCTTACCCCGGAGACGGAAAATTATGAACCGTCTCCGAAGTTTAATCCGGGAATGTCCGGTTTATTTCTCTTCTTTACTGGCTGCCAGAGCCGCCCCGAGAATATCGCCGAGGCTCGCGCCACTGTCAGAAGAGCCATATTGTTTGACCGCTTCCTTTTCTTCCGTGATTTCAAGGGTTTTGATACTCAGGCCTATTTTGCGGCTTTTCTTGTCAAAGTTGGTCACCATGGCGTCAACCTTGTCACCGGCACAGAAACGTTCGGGCCGTTGTTCTGAACGGTCGCGGCTGAGGTCAGAGCGGCGGATGAAGGCATCCATCGGCTGATCGCCGTCGCCAAGCGAGACTTCAAGACCGTTTTCGGTGACCTTGGTGACAGTACAGGTAACCGTTCCGCCTTTTCTCAGGCCCTTGACCCGGCTGATCGGATCAGCTGTCAGTTGCTTGATGCCGAGGGAAACCCGTTCCTTTTCAATATCAATATCAAGGATAACCGCTTTGGTCCGGCTGCCTTTTTTGTAATGAGCGTCCTCACCGGATCGGTTCCAATCAAGGTCAGACAGGTGAACCATGCCGTCAACTTCGCCGTCAGCAAGGCCGATAAACATGCCGAATTCAGTGATATTCTTGATTTCACCCTCAATCTCGGAGCCAATGGGGAAGTTGTCGGCAAAAGATTCCCACGGATTATCAAGACATTGTTTCAGGCCAAGGCTGATCCGGCGTTTTTCCGGATCGATTTCCAGAACCATGATCTCGACTTCCTGACTGGTGGAAACAATCTTGCCCGGATGGACATTTTTCTTGACCCAGCTCATTTCGGAAACATGAACCAGTCCCTCAATGCCTTCTTCCAGCTCAACAAAAGCACCGTAATCGGTAATATTGGTAATCCGGCCCTTGAGCTTGGTACCCAGCGGGAATTTCTGCTCGACTGACGCCCACGGGTCTTCCTGCAACTGTTTCATGCCCAGCGAGATCCGCTGGGTTTCAGGGTTGAGGCGAATGATCTGGACATTGATGGTATCGCCGATGCTGAGAACTTCGGATGGATGATTGATGCGCTTCCACGAAATGTCGGTCACATGGAGCAGACCGTCAATGCCGCCAAGATCAACAAAGGCACCGTAATCGGTGATATTCTTGACGATACCCTCAACCACCTGACCGTCGGCCAGGGTGGTGATCAGTTCGGCCCGCTGTTCCGCCCGGGTTTCTTCGAGAATAGCACGGCGGGAAACAACGATATTGCCGCGTTTGCGATCCATTTTCAAAATCTGGAACGGCTGGGTGATATTCATCAGCGGGGTGACATCGCGAACCGGGCGCACATCAACCTGTGAGCCGGGCAGGAAGGCCACGGCCCCGTTGAGGTCAACGGTAAAGCCGCCCTTTACCCGGCCAAAGATGACGCCATCGACCCGTTCTTCGGCTTCGTAGGATTTTTCCAGTATGGTCCAGGATTCTTCCCGGCGGGCTTTTTCGCGACTGAGGATTGCTTCGCCGGTGGCATTTTCAATGCGTTCGACAAAAATATCGACTTTGTCGCCGATGGCCAGTTCGGCATCCTGTCCCGGACCGGCAAATTCTTTTAACAGCACCCGGCCTTCGGCTTTGAGGCCAATGTCAATGGTCGCGGCCTCTTTATCGAGGGCAATGATGGTTCCGGTAACGACTTTACCGTCAAATCTTTCGTCAGTGCCGAAAACTTCGTCGAGCATGGCGGCAAAATCTTCGGTGGTTGGGGCTTGGGTTTCAGGTATCATGTAAAAAATTCTCTTTCAATATCATATCATTTATCAGGCCGGCCGGTTGTCTCCGGCGGTCTTGCGGTTAAAGTCAAACAAACAAAAGCCCTGCCTCTCATGATCTCCACCAGAGTCAGTTAACTTGTCCTCAAATTATTTGAAATCAGCGCCAATGCCGTCTCAAACACGGCCTCTATATCCGAATTCGTTGTGTCTAGCAAGCAGGCGTTTGCCGCCGCCTTCAGCGGGGCGACATCGCGGCTGCTGTCACGCTGGTCGCGCCTGGTTATCTGATCGAGAATATTGGCGAAGTCTCCGGCACTGCCCGTGGTGCCGAATTGTTCCAGAAAGCGCCGTTTTGCCCGGGTTTCCGCCGTTGCGGTAATGAATAATTTTATGTCGGCATCCGGGCAGACGACGGTGCCGATGTCGCGGCCGTCCAGAATGGCCCCGGCCTTGTTTCCCGGTGGTTTGTGGGCAAAATCGCGTTGAAAGTCGAGCAGGGCATCACGGACTGCCGGCAAGGCGGCAATTATCGACGCGGCTTCTCCGGTCGATTCGTTCTTGATTGCCGGATCATTGAGGTCATTCTGGCTGAGCTTTCGTGCCGCCTTCAGCGCCTCCTGTTCATTTTTGACATCGCCGCCCGCACGCAGCACCATCAGCGCGACCGCCCGGTACAGAGCGCCGGTATCAAGACAGGCATAGTCAAAATGCCGGGCCAGACGGCGGGCCAATGTGCCTTTGCCCGAGGCGGCGGGGCCATCTATGGCAATGATAACAGTCATTAGGCGTTTGCTCCTATTTTGGCACCAAGCTCGTTCATCAGGGTGGTAAAACCGGGAAAGCTGGTTTCGATAACCCGGCCATCGTCGATTTCAACCGGCCGGTCGGTGGCCATGCCAAGGATAAGGAATGACATCGCAATGCGGTGATCAAGGCTGGGTGTGATTTTAGCGCCGCCGGTAACCGTGGTCTGGCCGGTGATGGTCATGCCGTCGTCATGCTCGCTGACCAAGACACCGCAGGCCCGAAGCCCGGCGACCATGGCCGCAATGCGGTCACTTTCCTTGACCAGGAGTTCACCGATGCCGCGCATCACGCTGTCGCCGTCGGCGAAACTTGCGGCAACGGCAAGTACCGGATATTCATCAATCATTGACGCGGCCCGGTCTTCGGGTACGGTGATCCCCCTGAGCGGGCCGTGTTTGACCCGGATATCAGCGACCGCCTCACCGCATTCCAGCCGTTGATTGATAAAATGGATATCCGCCCCCATGTCCTTCAGCGTGGAATAGAGCCCGGTTCGGGCCGGATTGATGCCGATATTTTTGAGGGTGATATCAGACCCGGGGGTGATGATGGCGGCAATCACCGGGAAGGCCGCCGAAGACGGGTCGGCGGGGATGGTCATGTCATGGGCAACCAGTTCGGGATGGCCGGTGACGGTGATTGCGGTGGCCCCTTGCCGGGCGGTGATTTCTATCGGAACCTCGAAATGCCGGAACAGGCGTTCGGTATGATCACGGGTCGGGGTGGTCTCAATGACCGTGGTCTTGCCGGGGGTATTGAGTGCCGCCAGCAAAATCGCTGACTTTACCTGTGCGGACGCGACCGGAACCTGATAGTCAATCGGGCACGGATCAACAATGCCGGATACCGTCAGCGGCAGGGTCATGTCGTCGGCCCCGTGAAATTCCGCACCGAATTTTGTCAGGGGTTCGGTTACCCGCCTCATTGGCCGCGATGACAGCGAGCGGTCACCGATAAAGGTCGTATTCATGGGCGAGGTCGATACCAGCCCGATAATCAGCCGGGCACCGGTGCCGCTGTTGCCCATGTCGAGGGCTGTTTCGGGCTGGCATAATCCGCCGACACCAACGCCGTGGACCAGCCAGTCGCCATTTGCTGCGTGAGAAATATCCGCGCCCATTGCGCTCATCGCCCGGGCGGTATTGATGACATCCTCGCCCTCGAGCAGGCCGGAAATCCGGCTCTGTCCGATGGCCATTGTCGCCATAATCAGCGCCCGGTGAGAAATAGATTTGTCACCGGGGACGGTTACTTCTCCCAGAAGAGGCCGGGCTTTTGTGGACATCAGGTGAGTCATCGGCAGGATTTCAGGTTATTAATGTCAAAATCTGGTTCCAGATAACATAATTTAACCGCCAGTACCTAGCAAATATGTGGATTTATCAGATAAAAAATCCTGAACTGCGAATAAGCTTTGACAGCAGGCTTATTCCGTGGCAAACGATTGCCTTTCAAAGTTTATCGATAGGGTTTAAGGAGAATTACGGTGGCCAATCCTGAATGGGGGACCAAACGCCAGTGCCCGAAGTGCGGCACGCGCTTTTACGATCTGGGTAATGACGATCCGATTGTCTGCATCAGTTGCGAGAAAAAGTTCAAGCCGGAAGTCATTCTGAAAAGCAAAATGACGCCGATGGAATTGTTGCCCGTAGACAAGGCAGATGATACCGAAGAAGCCCTGCTAGAGGATAATTCTGGTGATGATATTGAAGTCGAGGCGGATGACAATACGGTTGTCCTCAGCGATGATGACGGCACCAATGTTGCCGATGCGATTGTCAAGCCATCGCCGAAGAATCCTGACGAATAATTTTTATCTTTCCGCTTGATAAATCGCGCCGGGATGAATAAATTCAGGCCCGGTACAGTGAGAAGGGGCTATAGCTCAGTTGGTAGAGCGCTTCGCTGGCAGCGAAGAGGTCTGCGGTTCGAACCCGCATAGCTCCACCACTCCATGCTCATCGCGGGCTTTGGGTGGAATCTGTCTTTTTCAAAATATAATTCACAACAATCAATAAACTGTCATGTTTCCCGGTTATCATTGGGTCGCATATTGTGCCGGTACCGTCACCTGTAAAAATTATCGCCGTCCAGCGCCAATTTAATTGCTATTTTTGAGGGATGATCATACGGTAAAAACGGACCGCGTTGGGAGCACATGCTGAAAAAAATATAGCTTAAGGGTAACAAGAGGGTGATTTCTTATGACTGATGTTCCAACACCGGCGGCGACGGTGAAAAAACCTGACCTGTCGGCAGCCGCGACCTTCGTCGAATATGAGAAAGTCTCCAGTGATTATCTTGATAAACGTCAGCTCAAAAAAGGTGCGGCAGGCTGGATATTACTGGCCGGTCTTGGGGTATCTTATGTCATTTCGGGCGATTTTGCCGGCTGGAATTTCGGTCTGGCCCAGGGTGGGTTCGGCGGTATGCTGATCGCGACCATATTGATGGCGGTAATGTATATGTCGATGGTGCTTGGTCTGGCTGAGTTGTCATCGTCAATTCCGACCGCGGGCGGCGGCTATGCCTTTGCCCGGCGGGCGCTGGGACCGTGGGGCGGCTTTCTTACCGGCACTGCAATCCTGCTGGAATATGCCATTGCCCCGGCGGCGATTGTTATTTTTATCGGTATGTATGTTGAGTCATTATGGGGCATTAACGGCCCGGCGGTCTATGCGGTTTTTTATATTGCTTTTGTCGGTATTCATTTATGGGGCGCGGGGGAAGCCCTGAAAATCATGCTGGCGATCACCGCCCTTGCCCTGCTCGCGATTATTGTTTTCATTGTCGCCATGATCCCGCAGTTCGACAGCGCCAATCTGCTGGATATTGCGGTGACGTCCACGGCCCTCGGTGCCAGCCGGTTTCTGCCGGAAGGCTATGTCGGCATCTGGGCGGCGATTCCCTTTGCCATGTGGCTGTTCCTCGCGGTCGAGGGGGTACCGCTGGCAGCAGAAGATGCCGCTGATCCGGCGCGCGATATCCCCAGAGGCATTATCGCGGCGATGATTGTGCTGCTGATTCTTGGCGGCT
>JAADGA010000028.1:10649-13254 GCA_013152615.1 Alphaproteobacteria bacterium | reverse complement strand
TGATATTATTGGATAGCGGGGGGGCGGCACCGGTCCCCCCGAAGTCACCGGAGCACCCGGTTCAAAGACATCAGGATCAGGGCTGTTTGGCTCAATTTGATCAACAGAAATCAGGATGGAAAATATAATAGTCCCGACGGGTTTCGGGGAGAATGAATGGTGGGCGATACAAGATTTGAACTTGTGACCTCTTCGATGTCAACGAAGCGCTCTACCCCTGAGCTAATCGCCCGGCTGTGACGGCCTGTGAAGGGAGTTATAATCATTTTCCCATATTTGGCAAGGCAAATTAACCGGCTATTACCCATGAAAAATTACGGGGCTATGCCCCCGAGTTTATGAAACTTCGCCCGGGTTTCCTCGGGAAACAGATAATAGGTGGCAAACATCAATATATCCACATCCGTACCATTACTCGACAGCGGCAGGCCGACGGCGTAATAGTCCATATAGGATTTACTTGACCAGCGTAATTTATCAAAATGAAAATAGGGCCGTCTTTTTTCCACCAGCCAATCATATTTACTTTTCAGTATCTGTTCAACAAACGGAAATTCATCGAGATATTTTCCGGTGGCGTCAATATTCATCGCCTTGACAGTATCAGAGCCGATCAGCCTCATCCGGTATCGATTGCCGCCATTTTCCACATCAAGGAGACAGAGACAGGGTAATAATTCAACAATATCGGCGGGATTAAGGTCGGCGCGTGATGGCATCAGGCGGTTACCCTTGATATCAAGCCAATATTGATAGGTGGCCCGCAGGGTATCATTGGGCAGGTCGTTAAGGGTAAAATTTTCTTTTAACATTATTGTTTTCAATCCCTGTTTCTGTCAGCCCCGGTTCCCTGGCACCATGATTATGGTGATTCTGTTATGGTCATAATTCATGAAACTTTGTCTGTATTTCCCGGGGAAACAGGTAATACATGCCAAACATCAACATATTCACATCCTGACCGTTATTCGACAGCGGCAGGCCAAGGGCATAATAATCCATATAGGATTTGCTCGACCATCGTAACTTGTCAAAGTTAAAATAGGGCCGCCTTTGCGCCACCAGCCAGTCATAATTTTCTTTCAACGCCCGCTCAACAAACGGTAACTCATCAAGATATTTCCCGGTGACATCAATATTCATCGCCTTGACAGTTTCGGAGCCAATCAGCCTCATTTTATATCGGGTTCCCCCATTTTCCACATTGATAAGGCTGATATGGGACAGCAAGCTGACAATATCGGCAGGATCAAGATCGGCGCGGGACGGCATTAACCGTGCGCCTTTCATATCCAGCCAATAGCGATAGATAGATCGCAGTATATCATTAGGCAAGTCATCAATTGTGAAATTTTTGTTTAGCATCATTGCCTCCGATAGCTATTTCACACAGATAAATCTTGAATACACCGATGTGGTGCTACTATATAACAAAATACATTATAAGAAAAGCCTAAACCGGCCCTTTCGGGGTCCGTTGGCCGCTGCGGGGTCTGTTGACGGCTAATGTCAGACTATTTTTCAAGATTATAAAATTTTATCTGCATCTCTTTGGGGAATTGATAATATAAACCCAACATTACCATATCCACGTCCCGGCCATTGGTGGACATGGGCAGACCAAGGGCATAATAATCCAGAAAGGATTTACTCGACCATCGTAATTTATCAAAATTGAGGTAGGGACGTTTGTTCGCCACCAGCAGGTCATAATTCTTTTTCAGCATCAGCTCAACCAGCGGAAAATCATCAAGATATTTCCCGGTAAAGTCAATCCCCATGGCCTTTATGGTTTCACCACCAACCTGTCGCGACAGATAGCGGCGCGGCTTTGCTTCCACCTCAAGGAAGTTGATGTGAGGCAACAGGGCGGGAATTTCCTCCGGGTGAAAATTGGTAAAGGCGGGCATCAACGCGGTCCCCTTCATCGCCAGCCAATAGTGATAAATGGCCCGCAACGTATCATTGGGCAGGTCGTCACTGGTGAAATTTTCATTCAGCATCAAGGTCTCCGTCTGACGGCATATTAAGGGTGGTCAGCCGGGGTTGTGGTGGCTGACCCCGGCCATCTGCTTTGCCGGTTTACGCTATTTATATTTCCGGATCAGGGTGCCAACGCCATGTTCGGTGAAAAGCTCCAGCAGCAGCGCATGCTCGACCCGCCCGTCAATAATCACCGCCCCGTCAACGCCTTTTTTCACCGCATGCAGACAGGTATCCACCTTTGGAATCATGCCGCCATGAATGGTGCCATCGGCAATCAACAGATGTGTCTGTTCCTCGGTGAGGTCCGGGATCAGGTTTTTTTTCTGATCCAGAACCCCGACAATATCGGTCAGCAACAGCAGACGCTCCGCGCCGACCGCCCCGGCCAGCGCCCCGGCCATGGTATCGGCATTGATATTATAGGTCTCACCATTTTCCCCCAGACCGATCGGCGCGATTACCGGAATGATATTGGTATCCTTGAACATTTTCAGGAAATTTGCATTGACCTGTTTGGGATAACCAACGTAACCGAGGTCAAGGACCTGCTCAATCTGTGAATCCGGGTCTTTGCGGGTCCGGCGCAAGGCCTCGGCGACTACAAGATTGTTATCCTTGC
>JAADGA010000028.1:0-10644 GCA_013152615.1 Alphaproteobacteria bacterium | reverse complement strand
GCAGATCGCATGGCCACCGACATTGTTGATCGCGCCGACGATAGATTTGTTGATGTTGCCGGACAGCACCATCTCCACCACCTCGACCGTGGCCTTGTTGGTAACGCGCAGGCCATCAATGAACGAGCTTTCCATTTTCAGCCGCGCCAGCATCCGGCCAATCTGGGGGCCGCCGCCGTGGACGACAATCGGATTCATGCCAACCTGCTTCATCAAGACGACATCATGGGCAAATCCCAGCGCCAGAGTCTCGTCCCCCATGGCATGACCGCCATATTTAATCACAATCGTGCGGCCATTATAGCGGCGCATATAGGGCAGGGCCTCGGCCAGGATACTGGCTTTTTTTATCCAGGTTGATTTCTGTTCGTCAAGTACCGATGATACTGTATCAGTCATAAATAGTTAATTCCCGTAAACAAGGTCGGCAATAGTGGCCCGTAATTGCTCTATTCCATTATTCTTAACAGAACTGGTTGAGATAATATCCGGATAGGCCGCGACATTTTTAGTAATTTCATTTTTGGTTTTTGCCACTATCTTTTCCTGCTCTGATTTTTTCAATTTGTCAACTTTCGTCAGGATAATCTGATAGGAAACCGCGCAGTCATCCATCATCGCCATAATTTCGCGGTCACTGTCCTTAAGACCGTGGCGGCTGTCAATCAGCACAAAAACCCGGCGCAGATTGGGTCGGCCCCTGAGGTAGTCTTTTAACAGTCTGGTCCAGTCCCGCACCAGATGACGCGATACTTTGGCATAACCATAACCCGGCAGGTCCGAGAGATATAATCCATTCTCCCCCTTTGTGCCGAGAGTGAAGAAATTTACTTCCCGGGTGCGCCCCGGTGTATTGGAGGTCCGCGCCAGACCATTTTGATTCGTCAGCGCATTGAGCAGGCTCGATTTGCCGACATTGGACCGTCCGGCAAAGGAAACCTCGACCTGATCCGGCGGCGGCAAATGCTCAAGCGCGACAACCCCGAGCAGAAATTCAGCGTTACCGGCAAATAACCGTCGGCCCCGTTCATTCCGGGCCAGATTTTCGTCCTCGGTCAGGACAGTCATGGTGGTCATGGCAGTCATGGCTCAGGCCTTGTTCTTGACCGGCATCGGGTCCGCCCGCCGCATCAGCACCCATTGTTGCAAAATGGTGAAAATATTACTGGTGGTCCAGTAAATCACCAGACCGACCGGAAACTGAGCCAGCATGAAGGTGAAGACAATCGGCATGAGCATCATAATTTTATGCTGCATCGGGTCGCCGGGTGACGGGTTCATCTGCATTTGCAACCACATGGTAAAGCCCATAATCACCGGCAGGATCCCCAGCGCCAGAAACCCCGTTGGCTCCCACGGGATCAGACCGAACAGGTTGGTGACATACATGGTATCCGGTGCTGACAGGTCCTTGATCCAGCCAAAGAACGGCGCCTGACGCATACCAAGAGTGATGTAGAGGACCTTGTAGAGGGCGAAAAATACCGGAAATTGCAGGAACATCGGCAGGCAGCCGGCCACCGGATTGACCTTCTCCTTCTTATACAGCTCCATCGTCGCCTGTTGCATCTTAGGCTTGTCGTCGCCGTATTTTTCTTTCAGCGCCTTCATCTTGGGCTGCAGCACTTTCATCTTGTTCGTCGATTTATAGCCCTTGTTGGCGATCGGGAACAAGGACAGCTTGACAATCAATGTCAGCAGCAGGATGGCAACGCCGAAATTACCGGAAAACTGGAACAGGAGATCCAGCAGATAGAACATCGGTTTAACCAGAAAATAGAATATACCCCAGTCAATGGCATAGTTGAATTTCTTGATATGCAGGGTGTCGGCATAGCTGTTCAGCAGGTTTATTTTCTTGGCCCCGGCGAACAGCAGCGATGTCTCGCTATAGCTGGCCCCGGCTTGCAGCACCGTCCAGTCATGAAAATAATTGACATGGAAGCGTTCTGTTTTTTTATCTCCACGGCGAAAGACCTCTACCGAAAATTTCTCTTTGGGATTGGGGATAAAGGCAACCAGCCAGTATTTATCGGATATGCCAAGCCAGCCGCCGTCGGTGCTTTTCGCGGTTTCCTTCTTGTCTTTATTCTTGTCATCCAGTTCCTTATAGGTGAATTCCTTAATGCCGTCATCGAGCGACCACATCGGCCCCTGATGGGAAAGATAATAGGTCCGGCCTGCCGGACGACCGGCGCGGACAATGCGGCCATATTGAGCAACCTTGATCGCGCTGCCGGTGCTATTGGTTACTTTCTGGGTGATGGAAAACATGTAATTTTCATCAAGGGCAATGGTGCGGCTGAAGAGAAGCCCGGCACCGTTATTCCAGGTCAGGGTAACATTGTCACCGGCCTTCAGCGTCTTTTTATCTGCCGTCCACACCGAATTCTTGTCGGGTCCGCGGGCACCATTAACGCCCCAGTTAAAGTCAACAAAATAGGCGTGTTTGGTCTCTGCGGGATTGAGCAACGCCACATCGGGGGAGCCTTTGGCCACAGTCTGCTTGTAATCGGAAAGACTGAGATCATCGAGTCTGGCCCCTCTGAGGTCAATCGACCCTTTGACATGGGGGCTGATGATGGTGACTCTTTTGCTGGTCTCCAGCGCCGCCGTCCGGCCAAGGGCGATCGGCATGGTATCAGCCGGGCTTTGGGTCTTTGTTGAACCATTCGAGGCCGGAATATTTGGGGACGCGTTGCCTAAATCCGGCAATCCCTCCGCTTTTTTACTGGCGGCCGCCGGTGATTTCGTCGTTTGTTGGGCTGTCTGCGGTGTTGTCGGCCTTTTGGGTGCCGGGAATAAATAACTATAGCCCACCAGAATTAGCGCGGACAGCGCAATGGCGATCATAAAATTACGGTTGTCTTGCATAAACTTCTTCTCTGGTTACCTGTTAACGGGACCACCATGAGGGGTCCTGTCTTTACCGTCATGTCCCAAATCATTTTTTTTCTGCGGCTCTTGTTCCGGAACCGGATCATAGCCATGGCCGCCAAGGGGGTGACAACGACCAATGCGCCGGAGGGCCAGCAGACCACCCCGGAAGGCTCCAAAACGATCAATAGCCTGTTCGGCATATTCGGAACAAGTCGGCAGATAACGACAATTCTTGCCCAAAAGGGGCGAAAGTGTATATCTATAGACTGTAATCAGGCCTTTCAAGAGCCAGTTCAGGATAATCACTTTTTCCCGCCCTCCAGCGCCATCCCGGCGCTCGATCGTCCAGTGTTTCCGCCCTTTCTGTCTGACGGGCGGTTTGGTGGCTCCGCCGGGTTTAATCGCCGCAGGCACCAGCGGAAATCGCGAATCAGGTGATCATAGGGGAGTTCGTCCCTGACCGTCCGGGCAATCAGGACATAATCATGGTCGGCCTGACCGTGATCGGGCAGCAGGTCACGCACCACCTCGCGGAGCCGTCTTTTGGCCCGGTTGCGCTTTACGGCATTGCCGACCTTTTTACTGGCGGTATAGCCAACGCGGATATGGCGGGGGGATGATCGCTCATCTTCGGGGGTGGCGGCAATCTGAACGATCATGCTTTTTGACACCCATTTCAGCCGTCCCCGGGCAATCCGCAGAAAATCCCGTCTCTTCTTCAGAACGGAGAGACCAGCGGCTTCTGTTTCCACAGTTTTATCAAGGACTTGAGTCATCTTGATGTTCTCACAGCAAAACCGGCCTCTGGAATACAGGGCCGGTTTCTGAATATTCTGATCCCGATTCTGGAATCCTAGGCAGAAAGGCGTTTGCGCCCCTTGGCCCGGCGGGCAGACAGCACCCGGCGACCACCGACAGTGGCAGACCGTGATCTGAACCCGTGCCGACGTTTGCGAACCAGAATGCTTGGCTGAAATGTACGTTTCACTGGACTACTCCATTCCTGCTACTTAATTATTAATATATTTTCAAATATCGCCCGCTGAACCCAGCGCTTGAATTACAGAGGGGCTATATAATGCCATTCCATTGATGAGTCAATTGCCATGTCGATAAATTAATCGCTGCTTTTTTATAAAAAAAAGCTACACTTGCCCGATGACGACCCAGCATATAACATAATATTTTAAAATAATAGCTGGAAATGCTTTAGAGGGGACATGTTCTGTTCATAACCCGGAAATTGAAATCTTTCTCCATCAGGTCTAATTTGTCAGTAAAACTCCTGCTGCTGACGATATTTTTTGTCCTGTTGTCAGAGGTATTTATCTATGTCCCGTCGATTATAAATTTTCGCAAAACCTGGCTGGAGCAGAGGGTTGCAACCGCCAATATTGCGATATTGGCCATCAGGGCCGCCCCGGACCACATCATCAGTCAAAGGCTGTCGCGGCATCTGCTGGACAGCGCCCGTGTTGTCGCCATCAGCCTGCAACAAAAAGGCCGGAAACCGCTGGTCCTCAACAATAACCAGCTGCTGGACCCGGCCTCTCATCTGGCCGCGCGCTATGATCTGCGTAGCCGGTCTTACTGGGCACAGATCCGCGACACCGTGGAAATTCTGTTTTACCTTCATCCGCGCGGCAGTTTAATTCAGGTCACCGGTGAGGTGAATTCTGCCGGGGATGGTGCGGTCATCAGGGTTATTTTTCCCGAGGATCTGCTGCGGGCAGATATGAAAAGATTCTCTGTTAATGTGATGCTGCTGTCGATCATAATTTCCCTGATCACTGCCGGGCTGGTATATTTCAGCCTGTCATGCCTGTTGATCCGGCCGGTACAGAAAATGACCCGGAGCGTTATGTCGTTCCGAAACGCCCCGGAAATGACCACGGCGGATTTAGCCACCGGCGGGCGGGGGGATGAGATTGGCATTGTCATGCGTGAACTGGCCTCGATGCAGGATGAGGTGCGCAAGGCGCTGATCCAGAAAAAACATCTGGCACAGCTTGGTGAGAGTGTCAGCAAGATCAATCATGACCTGCGTAACATCCTGTCCAGCGCCCAGATGGTGAGCGATTATCTGAGCAATGTTGATAATCCGGTGGTTCAGAAATTAACCCCGCGCTTTGTCACGGCGGTGGACCGGGCGATAAGATTATGTGAAAACACCCTGAAATATGGCAAGGCCGAGGTCGAAAAGCCGGTGCTGACCACTGTTGACCTTGCCGGGGTCATTGATGAGGTGGCGCTCTCTCTGGGCATACCCGAGCTGAATGATGTTCGCTGTCACAAGAATATTCCGGAGAATTTCACCATAGAGGCCGATGCCGACCAGATCTTCCGGGTGTTTCTGAACCTGTGCCGCAATGCCTTGCAGGCGATGAAGAAAGACGGGGAAATCACCATTAGCGCCTATCGCAAAGGCGAGCGGAATATTATTGAGATAACCGATAATGGCCCCGGTATCCCCGCACGGATCAAGGCGACCCTGTTTCAGCCTTTCCACGGCAGCGCCGATGGCGGCTCCGGCCTTGGCCTCGCCATATCCCGGGAACTGGTCGAGGCCCACGGCGGCAGTCTTGATCTGGTAACTTCGGATGATCGCGGCACGTGTTTCAGGATCACTCTGGTGTAACAGGCCGGTTATCTTTCGCTATCTTCTGCTATTTTTTGCGGCTCCACTTCCTGCGGCTCCACGGGCGGTCACCCCGGCTGGCGGCAACGGTTTCGACCCTGATCCGGCCGCCGCGCCGCTGTGGCAGCCATATGGCATAACCGCCATTATGATAGAAATCCCACTTGTCAATCACCAGCCGGGCCGATGGGCATTTCCCGTCGACCGGTACCAGGCTGATGACCAGTTGTGCCTGGCGGCAATCCTGCCTGAGGGCCCGTTCGTTTTTTATCAGCGCGACCAGCATTCCCCCGGCGTTGTCACCGTCTTTTGGCCGGTAAAGACAGCCCAGACGGTCACAGGATATCCACGGGTTTGATCCGGAGCCGTCGCCGCGCCATTTTTTGGCCTTTGCCTGACCAAAGCGCTGCGCCCAGCGGCGTCCGGACATTCGCCCGGCGCGCAGACTCGACAGGGCCAAGCCATTAGCCGCCGTCCTGACCCCGATCAGCCGCCCGCTGTTATCTATCAGAATATCCGGCCTCGGGCTGAAAAATGCCGCAATAATGCCGATGATCACCACCGGAATGCCAAAATTACGCCACGGCAGCCGCCATAAGCCAAACCATAACGCCCCGAGGATCATCATCACCAGTGCCCCGGTCCCCATGGCCGGAACCAGACTGTAGGCCCCGGGCGCATGGGCCACGGTTTTTGCCACAAACATAATGACGTCAAGGCCGTAAGACAGCGGGACAAGGGCAAGAAATCCGAGGCCGAGCGGCCCGAGAATCAAATAGGCGACAATCAGCGGCATCACCCATATTGCCATCACCGGCATTGCCACCAGATTGGCCACCAGCCCGTATTGAACCAGCTTGTTAAAATAAAACAGCGCAAATGGTGCAATCGCCAGTTCCGCCACCAGCGTGGTAAATAACAGCGTTGCCAGATAAAACAGCAGCTTCTTCATCCAGCCCTGATGGCCGTCAAGAAATAGCGCCCAGCGGGGAGCCATGCGCTCATAGGCGACGACCAGCGCCACCACGGCGGCAAAGGACATCTGAAAGCTGATCGATAATATTGCCTCCGGCGTCAGCAGTAAAATCACCATTGCCGCAATCGCCACCAGCCGTAACGATATCGCCTTGCGATCCGTCATCACCCCGAGAAAGACGATCGACACCATAATAAAGGCCCGGATTGTCGGCAGTGAACCGCCGCTTAAATAAAGATAGACTGCCCCGGTTGCGATAGCGACCGCTGCCGCCCATTTGCGAATGGGATAGCGTAACGTCAGATATTCCGACAGCGACAGCAGAAAGCGGACAAAAAAGAAGGCGGCTCCGCTGAGCAGCCCCATATGCAGGCCTGAGATAGCCAGCAGATGGGCGAGACCGGCATTGCGCATATTTTTGGCATCCGGTGGTGAAATGCCATCACGCAGTCCGGTAACCAGAGCGACAGCAAGCCCGCCGGCAGCCGTCGGCAGGACGGTGCGGATATTTGCCGCCACCGCAAGCCGCTGCCGGATTGACAGGCCGCGCAGCCCCCGGGCCGGGGCGATAATCTGCGGCGAGGTGACGCTGTAGCCAATAGCGCCGATGCCGTGAAACCATAGCTGGCGGGCATAATCAAAATCGCCGGGCATGGTCGGCGGCGGCGGTGGCAATAACCCGGCCCTGATCCTGATCCGGTCGCCCGGTCGGGGCAATATGTTGAATTTCCGGACGGTAAGCCGGATTTTATCAAGAGCCGGGCCGCCGGATATTTGCGGATTTTCCAGAGTAATGCGCAGGGTGCCAGTGGCATAATGGCGGATGTCGGTGACCAGACCGGTAATCATACGGGGGCTGAGTTTTTTGGTCAGTACCGGGGTCGCCAGCAGCGCAACTCTGATCGTGATAGTGCTAAATCCGGCGGCGGTGACAATCGCGGCAATCAGCATAATCCGCAGTATGAATATGCGCCACCATAATATCAGCAATAATGCCGGAATAATAACCGCCACCGCGCCGACATATAGCGCCGGTTCGCGGGCGAGGGAGAAATAGCCGGCAATACCCGCAGCAAAGAAAACCGGCAGCCATAATATCAGCCGGTCATGCTCTTGATACAGGATTTCTTCACCGCGGGTTATGATCAGATCCCCATTGATATTTATCTTGCCTCCGGCCGGGATATTTATCTTACCTCTGGCCGGGATATTTATCTTGCCCCGGGCCGGAAATATGAAATATTTACGACGTTTCTGGTTATTTTAGCATAACAGACTTCCATTTTTGGTATAATTTTGCTAGAAACCAACCAACTGAAGAATTTAAATCACCTTCCCCAAGGTTATTATTCTCCTGCGAGGCGGAAATGCAAGGCCTTTAGCGCCGGTATCCGCACTATAAAAACTGTTGGACTATATAGTAGAAATGACGAAGAAGGTTATTACGCGCTTCGCCCCGTCTCCTACGGGGTTTTTGCATATCGGCGGTGCCAGGACGGCATTGTTCAACTGGTTATTTGCCCGTCATCACGGCGGTGAGTTCCGGCTGAGGATAGAAGATACCGACCGCAAGCGGCTGACCGCAGGGGCGGTTCAGGCGATCCATGACGGCATGAGCTGGCTCGGTCTTGACCATGACGGCGCTGTCGTCAGCCAGTATCAGCGCCGTGCGCGCCATATTGAGGTCGCAAACGACCTGCTGGCCAGCGGCAAGGCCTATCATTGCTACTGCTCGCCAGAGGAACTGGCAACCATGCGTAAACAGGCGCGCGCCGAAGGCCGCCCGGTGGCCTATGATGGCCGCTGGCGCGACCGCGATCCGGGCGATGCCCCCGCAGGCGTGAACCCGGTTGTCCGCTTTAAATCGCCAAATGATGGCGCGACCGTTATTCATGACCGGGTGCAGGGTGATGTGGTGGTGGCCAATGCCCAGCTTGATGATATGATCCTGCTCAGGGCCGATGGCTCGCCGACCTATATGCTGTCGGTGGTGGTCGATGACCATGATATGGCCGTCAGCCATGTCATCCGCGGCGATGATCACCTGACCAATGCCGCGCGGCAGGCCCAGCTCATTCTGGCGCTGGGCTGGGAATTGCCGGTCTATGGCCATATTCCGCTGATACACGGGGCGGACGGCGCCAAATTGTCCAAACGGCACGGTGCGCTCGGGGTTGAGGCCTATCGTGATCTGGGTTATCTGCCGGATGCGGTGAGAAATTACCTGTTGCGGCTTGGCTGGAGCCACGGTGATGATGAGATTATTCTGACACCGCAGGCGATCGAATGGTTTGGTTTCGACGGTATCGGCAAATCCCCGTCCCGCTTTGATTTTACCAAACTGGAAAATCTGAACGGCTATTATGTCCGCGAGGTCGTCACCAACAAAACTCTGGTTGAGACCTGCCGTCCGCTTATTGAACAATCGCTGGGCCGGGTGCTCACCAACGACGAAACTACCCTGCTGCTTGCCGCGATGAATGACTTTAAGCTGCGGGCGAAAAATATTAATGATCTGGCTGAAAGTACGCTGTTCCTGTTCGCCAGACGGCCGTTAACCTTGATTGCCAAGGCCAAAAAAATTCTCACCCCCGAGGCGAGAACTATTCTGGCTGATATTATGGGCCTGCTACAAGGCCTGCTATCCTGGGATACGGCGATGCTCGAGTCTGAAATCAAGACTTTTGCTGAACAGCATGACCTGAAACTGGGCAAAGTGGCCCAGCCCATTCGGGCGGCGTTGACCGGGAGTAATATTTCTCCCGGTATTTTTGATATTCTGGTCTGGCTTGGAAAAACAGAAAGTCTGGCCAGAATACAGGATGCCATTACAGGAGAACTACCAGAATAGTACAGGAGCCTGATTGGCTCTGACGTCTTATGTAATTGAATTTTAAGAAAAGGATATGGATTTATGACAAAGAACGTATTTGACAAGACATTGCTGGATGAAAAAGCCACACTTATTATCGGGGACAAAACCCTTGAGCTGCCGATTTACGCCGGCAGCACCGGCCCGAATGTCATTGATATTCGCAAGCTTTACGCGGAAACCGGTATGTTTACCTATGATCCGGGCTTTACCTCCACCGCCAGTTGTGAATCCAGTATTACCTATATTGACGGTGAAAAAGGCATCCTGCTCTATCGCGGTTATCCCATCGGCCAGCTTGCCGAAAAAAGTGACTTTATGGAAGTGGCCCATCTGCTGCTCAACGGCGAATTGCCCAATGCCCGGGAAAAAGCCGACTTTGTCACCAACATCACCTATCACACCATGGTCCATGACCAGATGACCTCGCTGTTTAAAGGATTTCGCCGCGATGCCCATCCAATGGCGATTATGGTCGGGGTGCTTGGTGCGATGTCGGCATTCTATCATGACAGTCTTGATATTCATGATCCTGTCCAGCGTAAGATTGCCTCCCATCGTCTGATCGCCAAGATTCCTACCATTGCCGCCATGGCCTATAAATATTCCGTCGGCCAGCCATTTGTCTATCCGCGCAATGATCTGGATTATGCGGCGAATTTCCTCCATATGACCTTTGGCGTGCCCCAGTGCGAGGACTATAATATCAGCCCGACTCTGGCCAGTGCCATGGACAAGATTTTCATCCTGCATGCGGATCATGAACAGAATGCCTCAACCTCGACAGTCCGGCTCGCCGGGTCATCCGGGGCCAACCCCTTTGCCTGTATTGCGGCGGGCATTGCCTCGCTGTGGGGACCGGCCCATGGTGGTGCCAACGAAGCCTGTCTGAATATGTTGCTGGAAATCGGCACCGTCGATCGTATCCCTGAATATATCAAAAAAGCCAAGGATAAGAATGATCCTTTCCGTCTGATGGGATTTGGTCACCGGGTTTACAAGAATTTTGATCCGCGGGCGCAGGTGCTGGCCAAGTCGGCAAAAGACGTTCTGGACGAGCTTGGGGTTGATGACCCGATGCTTGATGTTGCGCGGGAACTGGAACATATTGCGCTGGAAGATGAGTATTTCATCGAAAAGAAGCTCTATCCAAATGTCGATTTCTATTCCGGTATCATGCTAAAAGCCATGGGCTTCCCCAAAGCCATGTTCACGGTGTTGTTCTCGCTGGCCAGAACCACCGGCTGGGTGTCCCAATGGGGCGAAATGATCGAAGAC
>JAADGA010000027.1 GCA_013152615.1 Alphaproteobacteria bacterium | reverse complement strand
GAGAAACTATGCAAAGAAGTGGAAATGGACTTTCTCAATGAAAGAGATTGTTTACGAGTGGAGTTGGCAGCAAGAAAACAGTAAGAGATTTTTGCATATAAAATTTAACAAGACAGAAACCTTATCAGATTTTCTGGACTGTTTTTCAGAATCCCTTGTGGATTTTAGTGGCGGTTCGTTAAAAATGTTAATCGATTTACGTCTGAGCGAAAATATACTGAGTTATAATAACGATATGGATGTACTTTATGACAAATGCCTGAGTATGGGGGTCGACAGGGGGATCGCCGCGCTGATTGTGCGTGACCGATTCTATTCTTCAAAAGAGAAGCTTGTCAATGAATTCGCCAAAATGACGGAAAGACCGTTCGCGATAAAATCGTTTGATAATTGCGATAGCGCGAAAAACTGGCTTGTTAACTATAAATTCCCCTCGACATGATTGGAGTTTCAGGGTGGTGGATCAGGTTCAGACAGGTGTTTCGGCAAAACTGGCGGGGGGTGTTTCGCCCTCCTGCGCTTTTACCTCGTCCCAAAGCTGATCCATTGCCGTCAGGGTCATATTTTCAAGAGATTTATCCTGAATTTTGGCGAGCTGTTCCACTTTCCTGAAGCGCTGTTCAAATTTGTGGTTGGCGGCGCGCAGCGCAGTTTCCGGGTCGATTTTTAAATGACGGGCCAGATTGGCGTAAACGAACATCATATCGCCGAATTCCTCGCTAATCCGGGCGCTATTGTTATCGTCTTTACTGGCCCGGTCAAGTTCATGGGACAGTTCCGCCATTTCCTCATTTAATTTGTCAAGCACGCCCGCGCTGTCCGGCCAGTCAAAGCCGACCCGTGCCGCCCGTTGTTGTAATTTTACCGCCCGGATCAGGGCTGGCAGACCCGCAGTCATGCCGTCAAGGGCGCTGGCGTCCGGGTTTTTCTGTTGGCGTTCCTCGGCCTTCTGCTGTTCCCAGGCGACGGTCTGCTGTTCGGCACTGCGGTATTCGGCATCTTCAAACACATGGGGATGACGCCGGACCATTTTGTCACTGATGGCGGCAACGACATCGGCAAAGTCGAAATGACCCTGTTCCTCGGCCAGTCGGGCATGAAAAACCACCTGAAACAATAAATCACCCAGTTCATCTTTCAGCTCGGCCATGTCATTATCCGCGACTGCCGCCGCAACTTCATAGGCTTCCTCAATAGTATAGGGGGCGATGGTGGTAAAATCTTGTTCAAGGTCCCACGGGCAGCCCCGGTCCGGGTCGCGCAGCCGGGCCATAATCGCAATAAGTCCGGAAATGGAATTTTTAATCTCTGTCATGTCTGTTCCTTGAACCCGGTTCGCACCCTGATAAATATATGCTGTTATCCTTGCTAAGGGTGGCAGGATTTAGTATAAAAATCCAGTAAATTTTGCCATAATCAATGGGGGGGGAAATCCCGGGTAAAATTAGTAATTAAAGAATATTATAAAGGGCCAATTCATTGACCGAAAACAGTCTTTCCGACCTTCATGATCCGACTATTACCGCGATTACCATTGAGGAGGAGATGAAGACCTCATACCTCGATTATGCTATGAGCGTCATTGTCTCGCGCGCACTGCCCGATGTCAGGGACGGCCTGAAACCGGTCCACCGGCGGATTTTATATTCGATGTACGAGAATAACTATGACTGGACCAAATCCTACCGCAAGTCGGCGCGCATCGTTGGTGATGTTATGGGTAAATATCATCCCCACGGCGATAGTGCGATCTATGAAGCCATGGTGCGGATGTCACAGGATTTCTCCCTGCGGCTGCCACTGATTGACGGTCAGGGCAATTTTGGCTCAATGGACGGCGACAAGGCGGCGGCGATGCGCTATACCGAGGCGCGCATGGACAAGGCGGCGGGCGGATTATTAGAGGATATTGACAAGGATACCGTCAATTTTCAGCCGAACTATGATGAATCTGAATCCGAACCGATGGTATTGCCAGCGCGCTTTCCCAATCTGCTGATCAATGGGGCCGGCGGCATTGCGGTCGGCATGGCGACCAATATTCCGCCGCATAATCTGGGCGAGGTAATGGCGGCCTGCTGTGCCTATATTGATAACCCGGATATCACTCTTGAAGAGCTGGTGGAGATTGTGCCGGGGCCGGATTTTCCCACCGGCGGCCTGATTATGGGTTCTGCCGGGGCGCGTTCGGCGCTGATGACCGGGCGCGGGTCGATCATCATGCGGGCCAAAACTCATTTTGAGGAAATCCGCCATAATCGTGAAGCCATCATTGTCACCGAAATCCCCTATCAGGTTAACAAGGCGCGGATGATTGAACATATCGCCGACCTGGTCCGCAGCAAGCGCATCGAAGGCATTTCTGACATCAGAGATGAATCCGATCGCACCGGGGTCAGGGTGGTGGTTGAATTAAAACGTGATGCGGTCTCGGATGTGGTGCTGAACCAGCTGTTCCGCTATTCCGCGCTGCAAACCAGTTTCGGTGCCAATATTCTGGCGTTGAATGGTGGTCGGCCCGAGGTTCTCAACCTGCGGCGGATTCTTGAATGTTTCATTAAATTCCGCGAGGAAGTCATTACCCGGCGCACCAAATTCCGGCTGGCCAAGGCCCGTGACCGCGCACATATGTTGGTTGGGCTGGTGATTGCGGTCAATAATCTCGACCGGATAGTCGCCATGATCCGTGGCGCTTCAAATCCGGCGGACGCCCGGGAAAAATTAATGGCCGAAGCCTGGGATGCGGTCGATGTTCAGGGCTATATTGAATTGATCAATGAGCCGGGCCGGGAGGTCGTCGACGGCAGATACAAGCTGTCTGAAAAGCAGGTGCGGGCGATTCTGGAACTGAAGCTGCATCGGCTGACCGCGCTTGGCCGGGACGATATTGGCCGGGAGCTGAAATCGCTGGCGACCGATATTGAGGATTATATTGATATTCTGCGCAGCCGAACGCGGCTATATGGCATCATGCGTACCGAATTTGTTGATTATACCGCGGCCTTTGCCACCCCGCGCCGGTCGGAATTCGCCCTTGATGCCTTTGGTTTTGAGGATGAAGACCTGATTCAGCGTGAGGATATGGTGGTCACCGTCACCAACACCGGCTATATCAAGCGCGTGCCGCTGGTGACCTACCGCGCCCAGCGCCGTGGCGGCAAGGGGCGCTCGGGCATGAAGACCAAGGATGAGGATTTCCTGCGGACGGTATTTGTCGCCAGCACCCATACCCCGATCCTGTTTTTCAGTAATCTTGGTCAGGTCTATAAACTGAAGGTATGGAAACTGCCGATCGGCTCGCCGCAGTCAAAGGGCAAGGCGCTGATCAATATCCTGCCGTTGCAGCAGGGAGAAAATATTTCGACTATCCTGCCGTTGCCGGAAGATGAGGACAGCTGGGGTGAATTACATGCGATTTTTGCCACCCGCAAAGGCAATATCCGCAGAAATTTATTGTCTGATTTCTCCAACGTGCGCTCAAATGGCAAGATCGCCATCCGTCTGTCCGACGGCGACAGCCTGATCGGGGTTGCCGCCTGTGCCGAGGAAGACGATGTTATCATGGTGGCACAGGGCGGCAAATGTATCCGCTTTGCCGCGACCGCGGTGCGGCTGTTCAAGGGCCGTAATTCGGACGGGGTCCGCGGTATCCGCCTTGGGGACGGCGATGAGGTCGTCTCGATGTCGATTCTGAAAAATGTTACCGCAACCACGGAAGAACGCAGCAGCTATCTTAAATATGCGGCGGCCAAACGCCGGGGCGACAGCCCGGAACTGCCCGGGGACCTGACAGCGGAAAGAATTGCCGTCCTTGCGGAAAACGAGCAGTTTATCCTGAGCATCACCGTCAATGGTTTTGGCAAGCGGACCTCGGCCTATGAATACCGGGTTACCGGGCGCGGCGGTCAGGGCATTATCAATATTGAAACTTCGGAACGCAATGGCCCGGTCATTGCCGCATTCCCGATCAATGACCGCGATCAATTGATGATGGTCACCGATCAGGGCCGCCTGATCCGGGTTCCGGTCGGTGATGTCCGGGTCGCCGGGCGCAATACTCAAGGGGTGACCCTGTTTAAAGTCGGGGAGGATGAAAAGATCGTTTCGGTGGAACGGGTTGAGGATTCCGATGAAGATGAAACCGGGGATGAGATAGAACCATCCGAAACCGCTACGGCACAGGAGTGATATTCAATGTCTGGAATGATGCGCACAGGATTATACCCCGGCACCTTCGATCCGATCACCTTTGGTCATATTGATATTATCACCCGCGGGGCCAAGCTGGTCGATCATCTGGTCCTTGGCATATCGACCAACCCGTCAAAGACGGCGTTGTTTGATCTTGAGGAACGGGTGGCGATTACCCGCCGTGAAACCGCCTTCATTGAGCGTGAAACCGGGGTCACCATTGACGTCAGGCCGTTTGACACCCTGTTGATGACTTTCGCCGAGGAAATTGGTGCCACCGCCATCATCCGTGGTCTCAGGGCGGTGTCTGATTTCGAGTATGAATTTCAGATGACGGCAATGAATTATAAACTGAATCCCGATATTGAAACCATCTTTCTGATGGCGGAACCGTCATTGCAGGCGATCGCCTCGCGTCTGGTTAAGGAAATCGCTCTTTTCGGCGGTGATATATCAGCTTTTGTCCCGGAATCAGTCAAACAGGAAGTCCTGGAAAAACTGGTTGCGGGTAAACTAAAGAAATAACGCTTGGATTATTATTGGAACGGATTATGAAAATACTGGTAACAACATTGCTGGCGCTGTTTTTTATTGGTACGGTTGCCCGGGCGGCTGATCTTGAAAACACCCTCTATCTTGATCTGAAGGATGGCCGGGTGGTGATAGAAATGTATCCCAAAGTGGCACCGAAAACGGTAAAGAGAATTAAGCAGCTCGTCCGGCAGGGCTTTTATGACGGCCTGACATTTCACCGGGTTATTCCGGGTTTCATGGCTCAGGGTGGTGATCCCAAGGGTGACGGCACCGGCGGCTCCGGTCAGCATATCCCGGCGGAATTCTCCAATCTTCACCATTTGCGCGGGACAGTATCAATGGCCCGCTCCGAAGGCCTGAACAGCGCCGACAGCCAGTTCTTTATCGTCCTTGGCGTCAGTCCGTTTCTTGATGGAAAATACACCATCTGGGGCCGGGTTGTCAGCGGCATGAAATATGTTGACCATATCAAGGCCGGGGTTGTCCCCGAATTAAAAAACCCCGATAAAATTATCCGGATGCAGATTGCGGCCGATGTGGTTAAAAAGAAATAAAAACAGATATTGAAATGGCCGCGACAAACCCCAATATGCCATAAGAGTGGAACCAGTAAAGTGAAAGTGTAGCGAAATGGAAAATAGCGGTTGTTGTGGCGGTGAAGCCAAAGCGGAGAAGGCCAATACGGAAGATACCGGGTGCTGTGGCGGCGGTAGCGAAAAAGTGAAAACAGAGTCAGAAAATACTGACTGTTGTGGTGGTGACAAAGAGGAGAAAACACAGTCGGAAGATTCCGGCTGCTGTTGTTCCTGAGCAGAAAAATGGATGTGAGTGTGGACGTGAATTTGGAAGATACCCTTTACCTTGACCTGAAAGATGGCCGGGTGGTGATAGAAATGTATCCCGGGGTGGCACCGAAACATGTGGCCCGGATCAAGCAGCTCGTGCGCCAGGGATTTTATGACGGGCTTAAATTTCATCGGGTGATCCCCGGGTTTATGGCTCAGGGCGGTGATCCGAATGGTAATGGCACCGGCGGTTCGGGTCAGAAGATTCCGGCGGAATTTTCCGACAAATCCCATATTCGCGGCACCGTATCAATGGCCCGTTCCACCAGTCCGGACAGTGCCGACAGCCAGTTTTTTATCTGTTTTGACGAGGCCTCTTATCTGGATGGTCAATATTCGGTGTGGGGACAGGTTGCTCAGGGCATGGAGCATGTCGATGCCATCAGCCCGCAGGAAGATGATCCTGATCTTATTGTTAAAATGCAGATCGCGGCTGACGCAGAATAGTCGGCGATGAAAGTAGATCTCTTCGATTTTGATCTTCCACCGGAATATATTGCCCTGCGTCCGGCAGAATGTCGTGACCGGGCGCGGTTGCTGGTGGTTCGGGGGCAGGAGCGCGAGAACCGTGTCGTCACTGATCTTGCCGATTATGTCGAGCGCGGCGATGTGCTGGTATTTAATGATACCCGGGTCATTCCGGCGCGTCTTATTGGTCGGCGACGGCAGGCAAAAATTGATGTTACCCTGCATATGGATGAGGGCGACGGGCGCTGGCGGGCCTTTGTCCGCCCGGCCAAAAAACTTAAAATAACGGATATTATCGTCTTTTCAGACAGGCTCAACGCCACGGTTATGGATAAGCGTGACGGGGGGGAGGTATCGGTGCAGTTTAACTGTGCCGGTGAAGATTTCAAGGCCGCCCTTGCGGCGTGCGGGGTGATGCCGCTGCCGCCCTATATCGCCGCGCGTCGTCCGGTCGACGCCCGGGATTTAACCGATTACCAGACAATTTACGCGACCAAAGAAGGCGCGGTTGCGGCACCGACCGCCGGGCTGCATTTTACCGCTGAGCTGCTGAAAAAATTATCCGCCAAGGGGGTAGTATTCGTTGATGTTACCCTGCATGTCGGTGCCGGAACCTTTCTGCCGGTCAAGGTCGCCGATAGCCGGGATCATAAAATGCATTCGGAATGGGGCGAGATCGGCCTGCAAGCGGCAGAAGCGATAAATGCCGCCCATGACCGGGGTGGGCGTGTTATCGCCGTCGGCACCACATCACTGCGCCTGCTGGAATCCGCCGTGGATGACACCGGCAAAGTTCAGCCTTTTTCCGGCACCACCGATATTTTTATCACCCCCGGCTATAAATTCAGGAGCGCGGATATATTGATGACCAATTTTCATCTGCCGAGATCAACCCTGTTTATGCTGGTCAGTGCCTTTGGTGGCTATGACGCCATGACCGCGGCTTATGATCACGCGATCAAGCAGCATTACCGGTTTTATTCATATGGTGACAGCAGCCTGCTGTTCCGGGAAGATGAATTATGACGCAGAAATTTTCAATGGATGTGACGGCGACCGATGGCGCGGCGCGCACCGGCATTATCCGCACCTGCCGCGGGGACATCAGAACCCCGGCCTTCATGCCGGTTGGCACCGCGGCGACGGTCAAGGCGATGAAACCGGAAACCGTGCGGACGACGGGAGCGGATATCCTGCTGGGTAATACCTATCACCTGATGCTGCGGCCGACGGCGGAGAGAATCCATCGGCTCGGCGGTCTGCATAAATTCATGAACTGGGAGCGGCCGATATTGACCGATTCCGGTGGTTTTCAGGTGATGTCGCTGGCGAAGTTGCGTAAAATCAGCGAGCAGGGGGTGGCATTCCAGTCCCATATTGATGGCAGCAAGCATCTGCTCACTCCGGAAAGAAGTATCGAAATCCAGCGGCTGCTCGGGTCAAATATTGTGATGGCCTTTGATGAATGCACGCCGTTTCCGGCGACGGAGCAGGCGACGGAGCAGTCAATGCTGCTGTCGATGCGCTGGGCCGAACGGTCCTATGCGGCGTTTCATGACGGCTCCGACCATGCCCGCGACAACGCGCTGTTTGGCATTGTGCAGGGCGGGGTGTTTGAGAATTTGCGCCGTCATTCGGTGGCGGCACTCGGCGAAATTGACTGTCAGGGCTATGCGGTTGGCGGTCTGGCGGTTGGCGAGGGCCAGCAGGTGATGTTTGAGGTGCTCGACTATACCCTGCCGCTGATGCCGGCACTGAAACCCCGTTATCTGATGGGGGTTGGCAAGCCGGATGATATTGTCGGCGCGGTAGTGCGCGGTATAGATATGTTCGATTGTGTGCTGCCGTCGCGCTCCGGGCGCACCGGTCAGGCCTTTATCCCGACAGGCACGGTCAATCTTAAGAATGCCTGCCACCGGGATGATCCCCGGCCGCTTGACGAGGCCTGTCGCTGTTCCGCCTGTCAGCATTACAGCCGCGCCTATCTTGCTCATTTGTTCCGTAGTAATGAAATTCTCGGGCTGATGCTGTTGACCGAACATAACCTGACCTATTATCAGGATCTTATGGCGGGCCTGAGAGCGGCGATTTCTGCGGGCAGGCTACAGGATTTTGTTAAAAATTTCCATCAGATCAGGACAATGGCGGCCAGTGAGCCGCTATAATTGTTTTTTTCCGGATAGGGTGAAATTCCTGTTGACCATAAGCCAATAGAACATTATGTTCCGCACATCTTTTAGGAGGGCCCGTAGCTCAGCCGGTAGAGCAACTGACTTTTAATCAGTAGGCCACAGGTTCAAATCCTGTCGGGCTCACCAAAAAAGATCATATCCTTTAATTAGAGCAATGATATTGTTGCCCGGGGGAATTCCGGCCTCCGGCGATACTGTTTTGACGGTAGTTTCGCTGTGGTTTTGGTGTAATTCCGCTGTGGCTTTGGTGGGTTATCCACCATTTCTCTGGCGTATTATCGGCCTGCTCCCACCTGTTCAGGAATAAATAATCATTATAACCCTTTGAAATAAAAATTAAATTATGAATTAACTATTATCCGGTTAATTTGCACAATAAGGCCATTGAAAATAAATCCGGCAAAATAATATTTCTGGTTAACGCCGCGTAGAAATAGTGAGTTAAAGCAAGCCCCATCCGGTTGAGGAATGGTTATTCTTCTTGACTTGATCATGCCCCGGCCTGACATTAATACCGCAGAAGTCCACCGGACCTTGAAACTATTTGATAGCAGGCGCAGCATGACGGTAACAGCGGGCACATATGACTGGAATGAGCGGGTGGCGGAACTGTTCGAGGCCACGGACCGCCTTGCGGTAGCGCGGCTGCTGCATCGGGCAATATCTGCCCTGATCCCACTGGACAGCTTCATTATTTTACATTACCACAAAACCGGAATCCCGGCGATATTATACGAGAATACCAGCAAGACCAAGCGTCAGAATAATCTGGAAAATTATCTTAACGGGGCTTATCTGCTTGATCCTTTCTACCGTAATTTCGCTGAAAATAATGCTTCCGGGGTGGTGGCGCTCAAGGATATTGCTCCCGGCCATTTTCTGAAAAGCGAATATTACGGCAGCTATTATAAATTTTCCGGCCTCAGGGATGAAGTCAATATTTATATTCAACTGTCGGCGACATCATCAATTGCCCTGGCTCTGGGGCGTATTCAGGGTCACCCGGCTTTCACCGGCAAAGATATCAGGCTGTTGCATGATATCCAGCCGCTATTACGATCGCTCTGCCGACGGCACTGGCACGGGGAAGACCACCGGTCCAGTGAGGATGACCGGGGGAATCTGAGATTTGTTCAGGCTATGGAAAATTTTGGTAAATCATGCCTGTCGGTAAAGGAAGGTGAAGTGTTGCATCTTCTGCTTATGGGGCATTCGGCAAAGTCGACGGCGGCCCGGATGGGGATTTCCCCCGGTACGGTAAAAATCCACCGCAACAATATTTATGTCAAGCTGGATATCAACTCCCAGACAGAATTATTTTCCCTGTTTATCGGCGCCCTGACCGAGATGACCGAGATGAAAGGGGATGGATCACAAGATCCGCTCATCGCCTACCACCAGAAAAAACTATAACTTTGGATATATAGCTGAACGGCCTGCCTGTGGGTAAAATCTGAATATCATATTATTTCAGGAGTATGAATTGATGATTTTAAACGATCCGTCGTTACTGCGCACAAAATCTTTTATCAATGGGCACTGGGTGGCCGAAAAATCCGGCAAGAGCTTTAAAGTGACCAATCCGGCCACCGGTGAAATCCTGGCGCATGTCGCTGATATGGGGCTATTGGCAACCCGGGATGCCATTGCCGAGGCCGCTGACACCATGGGACCATGGGCGGCCAGAACCGCCAAAGAGCGCGCGGTCATCCTTCATAAATGGCATGATCTGATTATGGATAATCAGGATGATCTCGCGGTGCTGATGAGCGAGGAACAGGGCAAGCCACTGGCGGAATCGCGCGGCGAGATTGCCTACGGTGCCTCCTATATCGACTGGTATGCCGAAGAAGCCCGGCGGATTTACGGCGATATTATGCCCTCTCCCGCGGCTGACAAACGGGTTCTGGTGCTAAAGCAGCCGATTGGCGTCGTCGCCGCGATCACGCCGTGGAATTTCCCGAACGCCATGATTGCCCGTAAAGTCGCCCCGGCGCTGGCGGCAGGGTGCAGTGTGATTGTCAAACCCAGCGAGGAAACACCGCTGTCGGCGCTGGCACTGGCGGCACTTGGGGAGCGTGCCGGAATCCCGGCAGGGGTCTTTAATGTCATCACGACGACGGCTGCGGCGACGGTCGGTGGTGAGATGGCAACGAATCCCGTGGTGCGTAAACTATCCTTCACCGGCTCAACCCCTGTGGGTA
This sequence comes from Alphaproteobacteria bacterium, assembly GCA_013152615.1. Taxonomy (GTDB): domain Bacteria; phylum Pseudomonadota; class Alphaproteobacteria; order Sphingomonadales; family Emcibacteraceae; genus Paremcibacter. Next base: position 2,698 of record JAADGA010000027.1, on the reverse strand, counting down.
AATTGCTGATGAAACAGTGCGCGGATACGGTGAAAAAAGTCTCGATGGAGCTTGGCGGCAATGCGCCGTTCATTGTTTTTGACGATGCCGACCTTGATCTGGCGATAGCGGGGGTGATGGCGTCAAAATACCGTAATTCCGGCCAGACCTGTGTCTGTGCCAACCGTATTCTGGTCCAGGACGGAATTTACGACGCCTTTGCCGCCAGCCTGAAACAGGCGGTGCTTGGTCTGAAAGTCGGGTCGTATGACGAAGAAAATGTCACCAATGGCCCGTTGATCAACCGGGCCGCGGTTAACAAGGTTGAACGGCTGCTTGAGGATGCCGTCGCAAAAGGGGCCAAAATCCTGACCGGGGGCGGCCGTCATCACAAGGGGGCACTGTATTTCACTCCGACGATCCTGACCGGTGTTAACCGCGAAATGGATATTTTCTCTGAAGAGATATTTGGCCCGGTGGCCGCCCTGTACCGTTTCGATAGCGAAGAAACCGCGGTGGAAATGGCCAATGACACAATTTATGGCCTCGCTTCCTATTTTTACAGCAATGACATGGCGAGGATCTGGCGGGTTTCGGAGGCCCTTGACTATGGCATGGTCGGGGTTAACTGGTCGGGGTTAACGAATGCATTATTTCCAACGAAGCGGCACCGTTTGGCGGGGTTAAACAGTCGGGGATTGGCCGCGAGGGCTCAAAATACGGCCTCGATGATTATCTTGAAATTAAATATATCTGCCTTGGCGGAATAAAATACGAAAAAAATACAAAATAAAATAAGGACATATTATGCTGACCAATAAAGAATTACAGAGCCGCCGCCAACAGGCCGTACCCGCCGGGGTTGCGACCATGCTGCCGATTTTTGCCGCCCGGGCCAGCAATGCCGAAATATGGGATGTCGAAGGCAAACGCTATATAGATTTTGCCGGGGGCATTGCCGTGGTCAATAGCGGCCATAACCATCCCGAAATAATCAAGGCCGTCAAGGCGCAGCTTGATCAATTCAGCCACAGCTGTTTCCAGATCACTCCCTATGCCAATTATATTGAGCTGGCGGAAAAGCTCAATGATCTGGTGCCGGGCGATAGTCCGAAACAGACGATATTCCTGTCCACCGGCGCGGAAGCGGTGGAAAATGCGGTCAAGATTGCCCGCGCCCACAGTGGGCGATCCGGTATTATTGCCTTTTCCGGCGGCTTTCACGGCAGAACCATGATGACGCTGGCGCTGACCGGGAAAGTGGTGCCGTACAAGGTCGGGTTCGGACCGTTTCCGGGGGATGTTTTCCATGCGCCGTTTCCCAATGATTATTGCGGTATCAGCGTTGAACAAGCCCTGACGGCGCTGGATAATATTTTCGCCGCCGACATTGACCCGGCGCGGGTGGCGGCGATGATTATTGAGCCGGTACAGGGTGAAGGCGGGTTTAATATTGCCCCGCCCGGCTTTCTTCAGGCGCTCAGGAAAAAATGTGACCAGCATGGTATTTTACTAATTATTGATGAGATTCAGACCGGCTTTGGCCGCACCGGCCGACTGTTTGCCACCGAATATTCCGGCATTGAACCGGATATGATGACGCTGGCCAAAAGCCTTGCCGGTGGCTTTCCCCTGTCGGCGGTCACCGGCAAGACTGAAATCATGCAATCCGCCCGACCGGGCGGCCTCGGCGGGACCTATGCCGGCTCACCGATTGGCTGTGCGGCGGCACTCGCGGTGCTGAAGGTGATAGAGCAGGAAAAACTGGTTGCACGCGCGCTTATGCTCGGCGATCTGATCGTCAGTCATTTAAAGCAGATGGCGGCGCTTGACTGTATCGGCGAAATTCGTCACCTCGGCGCGATGGTGGCGCTTGAACTGGTCAGGGATCATGACCCGGCACAGCCGGACGCTGCGCTTGCCCGGGCCTTGGTGCAGGAGGTGGCAAAAGCAGGACTGATATTATTATCCTGTGGCACCCGGGGCAATGTGATCCGTTTTCTCTGCCCATTGACGATCAGTGATGCCCTGATAACGCAAGGCATGGAAATCATTCACACGACTCTGAAACGGCTGACATCCGGCTAGGGCCTAAGCCTAATTCCACATTTTTTAATATTTTAGTTTCCAAAACTGTTATAAAAATTTATATAACTATAAAGTTATAGTTTGGTATAAATTTAGAACAGCGCCTCATGCCGGGGTGTTCGAGGAAATTAATATGGCAACTTTAAGAGAAAAACAGAAGGCCCAGCGCCGAAAATTAATTGAAGCCGCCGCCAGCGCCTTATTTGTCGAAAAAGGCTTTGATGACACCATCATTGAGCAGATTGCGGAACGGGCGCTGGTTTCCCCGGCCACAGTATATAATTATTATGGCTCGAAGGGCGAGTTGTTGCTGGCCCTTGTTGCCCGCGGGGAGGTCGGAATCAAGGAAAAGCTGGATGATTTTATGGCCCGGGTCGGGACCGAAAGTCCGGGGACCCTGGTCACAAATGTTATCATGTCAAATGTGGACGATACCCTGTCGGCGTTATCAAGGAAATTATGGGGGCATGTGGTCGCCTTTATCGCCACCACTCCCGATCCGGATGTGGCCCCCAAATATCTCGATACGATTGTGGCCGGGCTGGCAAAGGCGATTGAACAAGTGCTGGCTCATTTTGTAACAGAAGGTGTTTTCAGGGCGGATACCGACTGTCATTTCGTCGCCTATCTG
>JAADGA010000026.1 GCA_013152615.1 Alphaproteobacteria bacterium | reverse complement strand
ACCACCATTAATGTGCCCGATACCGTCGGCTATACCACCCCCGACGAATATCGGCTTATTATGCAGAAGATTATCGCCAATGTGCCCAATGCCGACCAGACGGTTTTCTCGACTCACTGCCATAATGATCTGGGGCTGGCGGTATCAAATTCGATCGCGGCGGTGCAGGGCGGGGCGCGTCAGATTGAATGCACGGTCAACGGTATCGGCGAGCGGGCCGGCAATGCGGCGCTCGAAGAAATTGTCATGGCCTTTCGCACCCGCCATGACGCCTTGCCCTATCACACCGGCATTATTGCGCAGAATATCATCCGCAGCTCGCGGCTGATATCGTCGGTGACCGGGCTTGAGGTCCAGCATAACAAGGCGATTGTCGGTGCCAATGCCTTTGCCCATGAAAGCGGTATTCATCAGGACGGCATGCTGAAAAACGCCGGGACCTATGAGATTATGACTCCGGAATCGGTCGGGCTGACCAAATCCGAACTGGTGATGGGCAAGCATTCCGGCCGCCATGCCTTTCGGGAAAAACTGAAAAGTCTGGGCTATGAGTTGGGCGATAATGAATTCATCAGCGCCTTCACCCGCTTCAAGGATCTGGCCGACGTTAAAAAGACGCTCTATGATGATGATATCATTGCCATCGTCGATGAAAACCGCCGGGATAATGATTATATGACGCTGGAAAGCTGGTCCTTTGTCTGTGACAGCGATCAGCCGAGCACGGCGAGCTTCGGTCTTGATGTTGACGGCGAGAAAGTCAGGGTTTCCAGCGTGGGCAATGGCCCGGTTGATGCCGCCTTCAAAGCGCTACGCGGGCTTGTTGACGGCGCACCGCGTCTTGAACTTTATCAGGTCCATGCGGTAACGCGCGGCACCGATGCCCAGGCGGAGGTCACGGTTCGTCTGGAAGAAGACGGCAAGACCGTTAATGGTCACGGCGCCCATGTTGATACCCTGGTGGCGTCGGTCAAGGCCTATGTCAATGCCCTGAACAAGTTGCAGGTCAAGCGGCTGAAAACCGCTCCCGAAGCCATGTTGTAACGGAAAAGCCATAAAAGCACCGGTTTGCCCACAAAAAAATTGCTTTCCCGTGACGATGTTAATACAAACAATATATAAGCTGTCGGCGTCGGGGCAACGGCCCTGATTCCGACAGATCAGGATCAGGAACAGGCGATACTATATGCTAGAAAAACTTTTGGGGATGTTTTCATCCGACATGGCAATTGATCTGGGGACGGCAAATACCCTGGTATATGTTAAGGGTCGGGGCATTGTCTTGAATGAACCCTCGGTGGTGGCAATCAAGAATAACAGCGGGGTCAAGTCAGTGATTGCGGTCGGTGAGGCGGCCAAGATGATGCTCGGTCGGACTCCGGGCAATATTGAGGCCATCCGGCCACTGCGCGACGGTGTTATTGCCGATTTCGAGGTCGCCGAGGCCATGATCAAGGATTTCATCCGCAAGGTCCATAACCGCAGCATGTTCGCCAGTCCGCATATCGTCATCTGTGTGCCCTCCGGCTCAACCCCGGTAGAGCGCAAAGCCATTCGTGACAGTGCGCTGGAGGCGGGCGCGCGCCGGGTGTCGCTGATTGAGGAACCGATGGCGGCGGCGATCGGGGCCGGTCTGCCGGTGACCGAGCCGACGGGGTCAATGATTGTTGATGTTGGCGGTGGCACCAGTGAGGTCGCGGTACTTTCGCTCGGCGGCATTGTTTATGCGGCGTCAATCCGGGTTGGCGGCGACAAAATGGATGAGGCGATTATTTCCTATATCCGGCGCAATCATAATCTGCTGATTGGGGAAGCCAGTGCCGAACGGATAAAAAAAGAAGTCGGTACTGCCGCCGCCCCCGAAGACGGCGTTGGCCGGACGATGGAAATCAAGGGCCGCGATCTGATGAACGGCGTGCCCAAAGTGATTATCATTGATCAGCTCCAGATTTCAGAGGCTTTGACCGAACCGGTAAGTGCCATTGTCGAGGGGGTCAAATCCGGTCTGGAACAGACGCCGCCGGAACTGGCCTCGGATATTGTTGAGAAAGGCATTGTCCTGACTGGCGGCGGGGCGTTACTATGTGATCTGGACAAGGTTATCCGCAAGGCCACCGGGCTTTCGGTAATCATTGCCGATGAACCACTGACCTGTGTTGCCCTTGGCACCGGACGGGCGCTGGAAGATGAAATCCTGCAGCATGTGCTGCTCGACTCTTATTGAGGGTGGTTGACATTCAGGATTAGGATATGAAGGCGTTAAGACACAGATTCCCCTCCGCTTTCTTCATAATTCTTGCTCTTGCCCTGTTGGTATTCGGCGGTAATAGCGCCCTGGTTGTGGCCAGAATACGTTCGGAAATTGTTAATTTCTTCGTGCCGGTGCTGGATATTGCCTCGCGCCCGATTGAACTGGCAAATAATTTTGTTGACTGGACCCGGCAGGTGGCGATTGTGTTTTCGGATAACGAACGGTTACGCGCAGAAAACCGGCAGTTGAGACAGGCACAGATTACGGCGTCTCAGCTCGCCATTGACAATCAACGGCTGAAGAAACTGTTGAATGTCGGGGCAGGGCGGGTGAATATCATTGCCGCCGCGCGGGTGGTTGCGGATAGTGACAGTCCGTTTTTCAAAAGTGTTCTGATCAACCGGGGAACGCGGGACGGGGTGAAGAAGGGTCAGGCGATCATCAATGAAGACGGTATTGTTGGCCGGGTTATTAATGTCGGCAGTTCATCGTCACGGGTGTTGCTGGTGACGGATATCAACAGCCGGATTCCGGTCAAGCTGGCGGCAAACGGTATCAACATGATTCTGGAAGGCGACAACTCCCCCTTTCCCAAGCTTGCCTTTCTGCCGATCGGCAAAAAACCCGCTATTGGTGATCTGGTGCTGACCTCCGGCTATGGCATGGTCTTTCCCCATGATCTGCCGGTGGGACAGGTGGTGAAGATTGACAAGGACGGAATAAGGGTAAAATTATCGGCTAAATTATATAATCTGAATTATGTCACGGCGGTAAAATATGAAATTATCCGCAGCCCGGTTGGCGCAAATGACGACGGGAAACCCGGGCGATGACGGGGCTGGACAGAAGAACGGACGGCAGGGCCGAACGGGGGCTCCGGGGGCTGTTGCCGGTTATAACCACATTGCTGCTGCTGCTGCTGATGCAGTTGCAGTACCGGTTGGCTTTTCTTGACAATCTGTTTCCCTTCCTGTCATTGATCGCGGTCTATTACTGGTGTATTTTCAAGCCCGGGCTGATGCCGGTCAGTCTGGTTTTCCTGCTGGGGTTGTTGCAGGATATATTAAGCGGTGGTCCGCTCGGCATGACCGCCTTGTTATTCATTCTGGTCAGAATATTTGTTATTCGTCAGGGGCGGCGGTTTCTTGAGCGGGAATTTCTGTTTAACTGGCTGGGGTTCATTATGGTTTCACTGGCATTCGGACTGGCAACCTGGGTGATTGCCTCGCTTTACCTGAAGGAAATGCAGAATATATGGAATGTTCTTGGACAGAGTATCATGACGATAGCGCTGTTTCCGCTGGTGGTGTGGGCGCTTGGTCTGGTTCGCGATCTGCTGGTCGACGACAACAGGTGACGGCATGGTAACCTATCCGGATGATCAGAAATATAAATTATTCACCCGGCGTGCCGGATTGATTTCTGCCGGGATGCTGGTGCTGACATCCGGCCTGATCGGGCGGATGTATTTTCTTCAGGTCGTTGGTCAGAACCAGTATAAGCTGCTGGCTGACCGCAATCGTATCAGCCTGCGTCTGCTGGCCCCGACCAGAGGTAGAATACTGGACAGAAATGGCTATGGGCTGGCGGTTAACCGGACGGATTACCGGGTGAATATCATCCCGGAACAGGCCGAGAATGTCGAAGACACCCTGAAGGCGCTGAATATTATCCTGCCGGTTTCAGAGCGGCAAAAAAGGCGAATCCTCAGAGCGGTCAAGCGGCAGCGCGCTTTCCTGCCGGTCACCGTGGCCGAAAATCTTGACTGGAAAACCTTTGCCCGGGTCAATATCAATATCCCTGATCTGCCCGGAATTCAGCCGGATATCGGCCTGACGCGCTACTATCCTGAAAAAGACCTTACCGCCCATATTGTCGGCTATGTCGGTTCGGTCAATAAACGTGAAATTGGCAGAGATCCGCTGCTGGAACTTCCCGGCTTCAAGATCGGCAAGAACGGGATGGAGCGGGTGCTGGACCTGAAATTGCGGGGCAAGGCCGGTAACAGCCGGGTCGAGGTCAATGTCATGGGCCGGGTTATCCGGGAATTATCGCGCAGGAACAGTATCCCGGGAGAGAATCTGAAACTGACCATAGACCGGGATATTCAGAAATTCACCGCCGACCGGGTGCGGGACGAAAGTGCCGCCGTGGTGGTGATGGATGTTCATAACGGCGAGATATTGGCGCTGACCTCGACCCCGTCTTTTGATCCCAATGATTTCAACCTCGGCATCAGCCAGAAAAAATATGATGCTCTGCTCAATGATATTCGCAAGCCATTGATCAACAAGACCGTACAGGGGGAATACCCCCCCGGATCAACCTTTAAAATGATGGTGGCGTTGGCCGCGCTGGAAGCGGGGGTCATTGACAAGGACGAAAAAATATTCTGCAACGGGACGTTCCAGATTGGCAATACCACCAAATACGGCTGGAAACGCGGGGGGCATGGTTTTGTCAATATGGTCGAGGCGATTGCCGGATCGTGCGATATTTATTTTTACACCATTGCCGTCCGGGTGGGGATTGACAAAATTCATCAAATGGCGGCACGGTTTGGTCTTGGCCAGAAATTCGGCATTGATATTCCCGGGGAGAAAAGTGGTCTCAATCCGTCAAAAGCCTGGAAAAGGGCGGCCCGCGGGGCATCGTGGCAGGGCGGGGATACGGCAAATGTCGGCATTGGACAGGGATATGTTCTGGTAACCCCGCTCCAGCTTGCGGTGATGACGGCGCGTCTGGTCAATGGTGGCCGGGCGGTCATGCCGCGTATTCTGATGTCAAATACCGACCATATCAACCAGAATCCGGCCATTATCCCCTATAACCGCCAGCATATGGCAACAATCCTGAAAGGGATGGCGGCGGTGATCAATCGTCCGATAGGGGTCGCCTATGCCCAGAGAATGGGCCGTAAGATGGAACGGATGGGCATGTCTTTTGGCGGTAAAACCGGATCGGCTCAGGTCCGGCGCATATCAAAGAGTGAACGGGAAGCCGGCGTTATTAAAAATTATGAAAAACCGTGGATAGAACGGGATCATGCCCTGTTTGTCGGCTTTGGTCCGCTGGAAAATCCTCGTTATGCCATCAGTGTCATTGTTGAGCATGGCGGTGGCGGGTCAAAAAAAGCGGCCCCGGTGGCCAAGGATGTTCTGGAATTTATGTTCGTTCGTGATCGGCGCAAGGCCAAAAAGCAGGAGAGAGAATCGTGATGCTCCGGGTGCAGAGCCGCCGTCGGTCAAAACCTCTGTTGCAGAAATTATCCGAGTTGAACTGGCTGATCGTTATCGTCGTGATCCTGATTGCCAGGGTCGGGTTTGCCCTGCTTTATTCTGTGGCCGGGGGGACGGTGGAGCCGTGGGCGAAAAAACAGGTGATCCGCTTTGTCATCGGCATGGCGGGCATGATCATGATTGCGGTTATTGATATCCGGCTGTGGATGTTTCTGGCCTATCCGCTTTATTTCCTGTCGCTGGTGATGCTGGTGATTGTCAGTGTCATGGGGCAGACCGGGATGGGGGCGACCCGGTGGATCAATTTTGGATTCATGAATTTTCAGCCGTCAGAGCTGGTAAAAATTACCCTTATTCTGGCGCTGGCGCGCTATTATCATTGTCTGGCAAAGGAGGAGGTCGGGCAATACCGGCGCCTGATCATACCCTTGTTATTGATTATCGCCCCGGTTATTCTGGTGGTGCTTGAGCCGGACCTCGGGACGTCCCTGCTGATCATTATTGGCGGGATGTCGGTTTTATTCTGTGGCGGGGTCAGGTTGTGGCTTTTTATCGTCGGGCTGGTTGCCATGGTTCCGGCGGCCTTCGGCGCGTGGGGGTTCATGAAGCCCTATCAAAAATCCAGAGTCCTGACTTTTCTAAATCCGGAAAGGGATCCGCTCGGTGCGGGCTATCACAGTATTCAGGCCAAAATCGCCATTGGCTCAGGGGGAATTTATGGCAAGGGATTCATGCAGGGCAGCCAGAGCCAGTTAAACTTCCTGCCGGAGAAGCATACGGATTTTATCTTTACCGTGCTTGCGGAAGAATTTGGTCTGATCGGCGGCATCAGCCTCATCGTGCTGTATGTTATCGTGCTTGGCTATGCCTTCATTACCGCCATGGGGGCAAGGAGTCAGTTTGCCCGCTTGCTGTCGCTGGGGATCGCGGTAACATTTTTTCTTTATATGTTCATAAATATTGCGATGAATCTTGGTATGGTGCCGGTGGTCGGGGTGCCGTTACCGCTGGTATCATATGGCGGTTCGGCAATGCTCAGCCTGCTGGCGGGAATTGGATTTGTGTTATGTGCGGCCATTCATCGGGATATGTCGATTTCGCGCGGGGGTGCCTTTGCCTGATGATATGGTTTTAGGGTTCAGCAGGCCGACAAAGCCCGATCCGGCATGCTGAACAGTTGCTTTACCGGCCAAAATATATTAGTATATGGCCAACAATAAAGCAGACTCGGCACAGGTAAGATGTCATCGGTTTCTGCTGAAAAAAAAGACCCAAAACGGGTTTACAGGTTGACGTGGGCAAGGAGAAGAAATGCAATATCGCATCTTGCGGACAGATGTTCTAAAACAATTCTTTAAAGCACTCCTGATCGGTGTTCTGACAGGTGGTTTCTTTTTGTTTTTAATGAACAGTATGTTTGATTTCCTGATTACTGAGTTTTAACCTCAATGGCTTTGGCGGGATAGCCGGCACTGGCAGAGGCCGCCGCGATGGCTGTTGCCGTTGTTTCTGCCGGGTCAAAGGTGACTGTTGCGGTTTTCGTCTTGAAATCAACCTTGACCTTTTTGACCCCTTTAACCTTCTTCATCGCCTTGCGCACAGTAATCGGACATAAGGCACAGGTCATATTTTCAATGGCAAAGCCAAGGGTCCGCATATTTGTTTTTGCCGGTGCCACAGGGGTTCCGGTCGCACCAAAGGATGGGGCGACTGTGGCCAGTGCCAACGCGAAAACGGTTAACATGATTGTCACGATGCGTTTCATCTCTATTCTCCTAATAAAAATACGGCGCCCATAATCCGAGGGTCGCAGCCAGAATGATCAGCACTGTTGACAGCCATAAAGCGGTCTTGACGATCCAGCGGGATTTTGCACTGGCACAATAAGACTCCGGGTCGCAGGCTTTCCGCGGTTTGACATAGACCTGCCAGAAGCCGAGGGCGAGAAAGCTCAGCGTGATCGCAATGAAATAGGGTTTATAAGGCTCCAGCGCGGTAAGGGTGCCAATCCATGCGCCACTGACGCCAAGGGTTAATAAAACCAGCGGGACAATACAGCAGCTGGAGGTTAAAAGCGCGCCAAAGATGCTTCCCGTGGCGGCGAGGCGCCCCTGCGCCGGGGGGGCCGTAATAGCCGGCGTTTCCGTGACATTCATGGCTGATCGCTCCTGATATTCTTATTCTGTTTTCACCATAAACCCTGTAGTAACTATAGACTCAAGCGCTATTTATATGCTTTGGCAGAAAAGTGATTCTGTCATCAACCTGATATCAAAATTATTTGCATAATCCGGCGGATACTGTACGCTTGCCACCCCCATATAAAAATTTTTCAGGAGAGAGATAAATGTTGACTGTTCCGGAGCTGATTGAACAGATAAGCGGAAATATTCGGCGCATCGATGCGATCACGGCTTACCGGGAATGTCGGCAGCTTGACGGCCTGGTCATAGACGTGCGCGAGGCTGATGAGGTCGCGGACAAGCCGGTTGACGGTTCGCTGAATATTCCGCGCGGACTGCTGGAAATGAAAATATCGGCCCTTGGGCTTGAGGCCGATACGCCGATCTTCATCCACTGTGCGACCGGGGTTCGGGCAACGCTGGCGGCGGAACAGTTGCAGCGGCTTGGCTATTCAAGGGTTACGGCTATCTCCTGTGCGCTTGACGAAATTTTTCACGCCCGGAATAAGGGAGCATTATCATGAAATCCCCGTTGGTGATTGATTATTATACGGATATATTATGTGTGTGGGCATGGATTGCCCAGCGCCGCAATGATGAACTCGAAGATCAGTGGGGGAATAAAATCGATCTGCGGCCTCACTGGCTCGATATTTTTGGTGATACCGCGACCCGTATTGGCAAACAGTGGCAGGATCGCGGGGGCTATAACGGTTTTGGCAAACATGTTCTTGACTCATCATCCCCCTATGACAATGCGCCGGTCAGCGCAACCATCTGGCAGCAGGCGCGACCGGCGACCTCGGCCACGGCCCACAGGGTGCTAAAGGCCGTGGAACTGGCCTTTTCGGCACAGACCGCCTTATCCTTTGCCACCACCATCCGCAAAAGCTTTTTTGTTGATACTCAGGATATTGCCCGGTTGGATATTTTGTTGTCGCTGGCAGAGCAAGACGGCCTCAGTCCCGATAAATTATCCGCTCATCTTGATAACGGTACCGCGATGGCGGCGCTGTTGCGGGATTATCAGACTGCCCGGGAAAAAGGTCTTAAGGGCAGTCCGTCATGGGTGATGAATAATGGCCGCCAGACTTTATCCGGTAATGTCGGTTACCGGATTCTGGACGCCAATATCCGGGAGATCACCGAGCATCCCGCTTATGAAGCCAGTTGGTGCTGATCGCCGGTTGGGGATTATCTTACACTATAAGGCAGGAAAGGGTCAGTTTATGGTAAGACTGAGGAAATGGCGGGCAAACGGGATCGGGATATGCCGAATCCTGTTTGGCGTGGTGTGGGCGATTGACGCGCAGTTTAAATGGCGGCCTTCTTTCATCAATGATTTGGTCAGTTATCTGGTCAGCGGGCGCGACGGCCAGCCATTTCTGGTCAAGGAATGGATCAGTTTCTGGATTGATATTGTCAAGGTCGATCCGACCGTTTTCGCCTATTTCATCGCTGCCGCCGAGACCGGTCTGGCGCTCGCACTGTTGCTGGGGATATTTTCCAATCTTGCCTATATTGGCGGCGGCTTGCTGGCGCTGGTCATCTGGTCGACAGCCGAAGGGCTGGGCGGACCCTATGTCGCCGGATCGACCGATATTGGGGCTTCGATCATATATGCCATTGTTTTCGCATTGTTGTTTTTTTCCCACGCCGGGCTTTATTGCGGACTGGATAAATGGTTGACGTCAAAACTTGGCAGATTTTCGTGGCTGGCATCGGGGCCGCATCCGGACGCGTAATCGTCACCCTGCCAACAGCGCCGGATCGCGGTGCAATCACTTTTCGGGTTTTTCAGCGAACCGGCGACGGCGGCGGTAGAAAAATAATCCGTAGGCAGCCATAAACATCAGGCCGGTGGCGGGGGCGTTAACCGCAGTCTGCGGTTGCGCACTTGCCAGAGCGGAAATACGGCTGGGCTGCCCAGAGCGACCTTGAGGGTTTTGCCGGACAGAGACTGAAAATTAGTCTCCCAGCTCCTGTTGAAAACCGACAGATCATTTACGTCATAGGCGGACCCTCTATATAAGGGATTTGAAGAACCAACATTAAAACCCGGGATGGCGGCGGAAAAGGAAAATGATTTGTTGCCCCCACGATCCACGCGCCGACTTGCCTTTTTCCAGCATTTGCTGTTCCACCACCAGCGTCCATGAAAGGGACAGGTGACAAAGCCCCAACCGGATACAACCTTGTTATAAGTCTCGTTAACAAATCTGGAGACCCACTTCGTATAGGGAATGGCTATATTGGCATGGCTGAATTTTGCCCATAGGGCCATAGAAGACCAGTCAATACCCCGTCCAAAAGTCAGGTTGGTCAAATTGCTGGTCTTGCCACCAAGCAAAAAGGTTGGCCGTAAATTAAGACCATCCTTGCCTAGGGTCACGGTGAGGGCGTCACCGGCTTTAATAATCTGACTACTGCCATTACCAAATTTGAGCAGGATTGACGGTGTGTTAGCCACGAAGCCGAATTTCTGTTTCAGGCCCACGCTGAATTTTTCCGTATCCTTAAAAAGATTATAGCCAAATGGTGAGGTACCGGATGCGTATCCCCCACTTAAGGTCGGACAGAATTTGAACGGACAGGCCATGGAGGTCGCGAGCTTGGTCAGGCTCCAGTCGAGACCTAATATATTCTGGGAATTGGACGAACCCAATAGTCCGGCCCCATTGATAGTTGAGCCGTTGGTGGTCAGGGACGGGGCTTCAAAAGCCAGATTCTTAAACCCCAAAGACGGCAAAAATGCCGCTAATTGACTGGGGGTATTCACCACTTTATTGATCCCGGCAAGGCTCAGAGCGCCACTGGCGATGGCGTCGGCAAGCGGTGCCACGCCCCTCCTCATATCGGCTATGCTGAGATTGAGCTTCAGGTTCGAGTTTTTAGCTTTAAACAGTGTGGTTGTCCGGTTCTCATTGATATTATAATAGCTCTTGCTGTTGCATGTTCTAAGGCAGGTGGTTGTCGAAACATTGCCGGATATATTCATCTTGGCGTTGAGGCTCAGGGTTGCCTCGCCGATCTTGCTGGAAATATTGCTGCCAGGAAGGATTTTATAAGAGGTCCTGATCGTGACCTTGTCACCGACCCGGGCGTTGGTAAGGTCGGGGATATCAATACTGAACTGAACCGGATAGCGGGTATCCACGGTGCCGCCCGTGAAGCTGCTGTTGAGACCAATGCCAAGATTAACCCCCATTCTTGCGGAAACTCTGGCACCATAGGAACCGAGATTAACATTGCCCTTAACCGGCACCTTTACCGTTACATTTTTAATGGAGCCTACGCTTTGGTTGAAGAAGCGTGGTTTGAGTAGGGAGAATATCGGCGAATTCTGGCTGATATTTGCGATCCGGTTATTGCCCCACATCCCCTGTTTCTTTGTGAAATAGGCGTTATATCGCATGACCCCGGCGGATGATGGTGATACGGAAACGGCAATCGCTGTCGAAAAACCGATACTGCCGATGATAATAAAATGGATTAATTTATATTTCATGAGTGTGCCCTGAGTATTTTTTTGTCCGATACAATATGACAAGCAACTATCATGCCAGCCCCTGAGTTATGGCGGTTTTCTGCGGTTCTTTACGTTTTTTTCAGGCGGGAATCAGGATTAAGTCGAAGAAAATGCTTAATGTGTAAAGGTTTGATCTGGGGGATATCCCCTAAATTAGCGTGAATATGGTCGGTGTTTAATATAAATACATTTAAAGTCAATATGTTAACTAAAATGCCCCGGATGTTAAAACTGTAAAAAATTCCGTCAGTCCGGGGTAATATTCTGGAGCGTCGCCCTTAAACGGGCGGGTAAGACGGGTTTGTGAAGCAGGGGAAAGCCGGCTTTCTGTGCATCGCTGAGCCGTTCAGGGGCGGTGTCGCCGGTGACAATGATGGCCGGGCAGTCATTATGTATCCTGCGCCTGATCCGGTCGATGGCTTCGCTGCCGGTCAAGCCTTTTTGCAGGCGGTGGTCGGTGATGATGACATCCGGCCGCCTGTCGGCGTCAATCAGGTCGAGAGCCTGGTCAAGACTGCCCGCAGCCAGCACATCATAATCCCACCGGCAGCACATCCGGGCCATGGCGTCCAGAGAGGCCGGATCATCATCCACTATCAGAATAGTGACATTCGGGGGCGGCGTCCTGTCGGCCTGAATTTCTTCTCCGGGCAGGATAATTTCTTCCGTTGCTCCCGGTACCAGAATTTTGAAACAGACGCCCTTGCCGGGTTCGGACCAGATATTGATATCATGGCCGAGTTCTCGGGACAGACCACTGACCACGGCGAGACCAAGGCCGAGGCCCTTGCGCCGGTCCCGTTCCGGGTTGTCGATCTGATAGAATTCCTCGAAGATTTTTTCCTGCATGGGTAACGGGATGCCCGGCCCCTGATCCCGGATCTCGATGGAGACCATTTCGCCCCGCAGCCGACAGCCGAGCAGGATTTTGGCGCGGGCGGAATGCTGCAGGGCGTTCTCGATAATATTGCGCACCATACGCTCCAGCATCGGACTGTCGCTTTTGACCCAGGCCGAACTCGGGACATAGCTGAAATCAATATTTTTCTCTGCGAACACCAGTTTATAGTCATCGGCGATATGACCGAGGAGGCGGTCAATGGGGAAATTTTCCCATTCGGGGTGCAGAATACCGGACTCGATACGCGAAATATCCAGCAGGGCGTTGAGCAGATCCCGGAGCGATGTGGCGGATGCATTAATTTTATCGACCAGTTTGTGGCCCTCGGCGGGATCCTGTTCCTGTTGCAGGGCTTCGATAAAAAAACCCATGGCATTAAGGGGCTGGCGCAAGTCATGGCTGGCGGCGGCAAGGAATTTTGTTTTGGCCCGGCTATTTTTGACAGCTTCTTCCCGCGCGGATATCGCCTCTGCTTT
>JAADGA010000025.1 GCA_013152615.1 Alphaproteobacteria bacterium | reverse complement strand
TGTCCGTGCCTGCCCGCTGCGCACTATGATCATAGCCGGCCAGCTCACAGGCGACAGAATAGACCTCGCCCTGCTCGAGAAACGGCAGGATATTGCGGATTGCCTTCAGGGAAAGCCCGCCCGTACCCGACAGGTTTAGCGGCATCACGGCTTCCAGTTGTGCGTTGTTAAGCGGCAGATGTTCCGCAAGCCGGAAGATTTCTTCCCGATCATCATAAAAGGCCATAATTTCAACCAGATCATCCAGAAAATCTGTCCGGCCCATGAAGCAGGCAAGCTCCTGTTCCGACATTATTTTTTTAAGCTCAGTCTTGATTTTGTGATAGCCTTCAAGCTTGATCAGGCACACTTTTTCTGCAGTCTTGACAATTTCTGCCCAGCTTTGGTCCTCACCTCTGATTTTACGGTAAGAGGCCAGATTGAAGCTGCTGTTGTCAGTTATTTTAAGGAGGTCACGGGCTTTTTTGAACGTCACCTGTTTTTGTTTGTGGGCCGCTTCAATCAGGCTTCTTTTTTCATCCAGAGACAGCGGACGCCCTTTACCATTTGTGACCACAGAAAGACTGTTCAGTCGTTCCCAGCAGACGCGCAGCTCATTGCTATAGGTCATTTTGGCGGCACGGCGTTCATCTTTCTCAAATTCACACGGGCCGACCAGATCAAGGCTGGATTTCAACGGGCGCTGGGTGAAAGCCTTGTCAAGGAATTCATCGCACAGACCATCCGTGGCGAGAGCATTGCCAAAATCCGTTTGACGGGTAAAAATAATCCTTACTTCCTCGGCCAGAAGGTCGCGGGTGACCGTATGGTTATAGGCACTGGGGTTATTGCGTTTTTTATCCAGTGTTGAAAGATAGGCGCCAATGGTTTCTGCCTTTGCGGCCTTTTGTGCCTCCTGCAATGCGGCGGCATCCTTTAACATTACCCCTGCCTCGCTGCCTGCGATAGAATCGGATTTTCGCGTTGATTTAAAGCCCCGCCTTTTGTTGATATGCGTCAGGATTTGAGCGAATTCATAGGGAGAGAGTTTTCGGACAAGGGCTTCCGCCCGCAATTGCCAGACATCGGGGACGGTAACGGTTCCGGTCTTCTTACCCTTCTCGGGCCGCTTGAGATCATCTGCTGTAAAGCCGTGAGACAAGAGCAGGTGGCGGATAAGTTTTTTCCGTCGGCGCTTACGGTCTGCCATACGCCGGGCCAGCCTTTTGATCCGTCGCGGCAGGGCAAGGGAGGCCCCGTCCTTACCATTTTCAGCGGCCTCAAATATCCTGACGCCCGCATCAATTATGTTCCCTTCCGACAAATCAAGCACTGCCCAGCCAACGCTGGCAATACCCGTATCAATACCGATTATTTGAGCCATAGAGAAATCCCCATATTTTTTGTTGCAACTTTAGTATAAAACTGTTTTACTTCCTTTACAACAAATCGGTGTGAAAAGCGTTGTTGTGATAAGGAATTTATTTCCGTAAAGCTCTGTCCCCGTCAATGATATAGTTGGCGGGGATAACTTTTTTTTGCGGGTTATTATTTGATAGATTGAACCGAAATTATCCGGCTCTCTTTTCCACCCCCTGCACGGCACCATTCCCGGGTCTGAACCGGGGGCATAGGGTACAGTTTATGGCGGAGACATGGGTAACCGATATCCTGTGGTCCTTTGCGGGCGTGGCGTCGGTGATAATGGGCAACCACAATGATTTTGGGAAATGGGGTGCGGCATCATGCTGTCAGCACGGGTGAATATGAATTATACTACAGGCAATATTCCGCTATTATGCTTGACGTTAGGTCGTGGCTGAATTATTATGCATGTTAAATAATAATTTTGTCTCTATTTTCCGAGTGAGTGCGCATGATTAATTTTTTAACCAGTCCGGATGACTATAAACACTGGAAACTGTCTTTTGACGGTCCGGTGGCCCGGTTAACTATGGATGTTGACCCGGCATCGACACTGCATGACGGCTATGAATTAAAGCTGAACTCCTATGATCTCGGGGTTGATATTGAGCTTTACGATGCCATCCAGAGGTTGCGTTTTGAGCATCCCGAGGTTAAAACGGTCATCATGGATTCCGCCAGGGAGAAAGTTTTCTGTGCCGGGGCCAATATCCGCATGCTTGGTGGTGCCGCCCACGCCCATAAAGTAAATTTCTGTAAATTCACCAACGAAACCCGCAATTCGATCGAAGATGCCAGTGAAAATTCCGGGCAGCGGTATTTATGTGCCATCCGCGGCACGGCGGCGGGCGGTGGTTATGAACTGGCCCTTGCCACAGATTATATCATGATGGCCGATGATGGCTATTCCGCCGTGTCCCTGCCGGAGGTGCCGCTGCTGGCGGTGCTGCCGGGCACCGGCGGCCTCACCCGTCTGGTTGACAAGCGCAAAATACGCCGCGACCGTGCCGATATATTCTGCACCACGGAAGAAGGGATTCGCGGGCAACGGGCCGTCGACTGGCGTTTGGTGGATGAGGTGGTTCCCGGTTCCCGGTTCGATGCTGCGGTGCGTGAGCGGGCGCTTGAAATGGCGCGTGGCTCCGACCGGCCAACGGCTGCTGCGGGCGTTATCCTCACTCCGCTGAAAAAAACTGTGGAAGAAAACAGTATTATTTATGAATATCTTAATGTTCAGATTGACCGCCACCGTCATGTCGCAACAATTATCATTCAGGCTCCGCAAAACGGTATTTCGGGCGCGATGTCGGTGGAAGACGCGGTGGCGCAGGGCGCAGATTTCTGGCCGTTGGCGGTTTGTCGGCAACTGGATGACGCCATATTGCATTTACGTCTTAATGAGCTTGAAACCGGTATTCTGATCTTCAAAACCGCAGGCGACAGCGCTGTGGTTGCCGCCTGTGATCACTTTGTCACCAGCAATCGGACCCACTGGCTGATGCGTGAAATTATGCTTTACTGGCGTCGTACCCTGAAACGTATTGACCTGACCTCCCGCACGACTTTTGCCTATGTTGAACCGGGGAGCTGTTTTGTCGGGCTGCTGGCAGAATTGCTGTTCTCGGTCGACCGCAGTTATATGCTTGACGGTCAATTTGAAAATGATCCCCGTGCGGCGGCGACGATCCAGCTGACAGACAGCAATTTTGGCGCTTGTGCCATGTCCAACGGGCTTACCCGGCTGGAAACCCGGTTCCTTGGCGAGCCGCAAACGGTCACGGCGTGCAAGGCCGTTATCGGCGACAGACTCGATGCTGATGCCTGTGATAAACTGGGGCTGGTAAGCTATATTCCGGATGATATTGACTGGGAAGATGAAACCCGCCTGCTGATTGAGGAACGGGCCAGTTTTTCCCCCGACTGTCTCACCGCGATGGAAGCAAACCTCCGTTTTGCTGGCCCGGAAACCATGGAAACCAGAATTTTTGGCCGCCTGACCGCTTGGCAAAACTGGGTATTCCAGCGACCAAATGCGGTCGGCAAACAGGGCGCACTGCCCCTGTACGGTTCTGGCGTTCGGCCGCAATACGACCTGAAACGCGTCTAGTCGCTTGAGAATAACAAGGAAAATAAGATGAGTGAAGCAACCGTCGAAATTAACTATGATGACCTGATCCCCAATAATGTTAATCTTTCCGGTGACGGCAAATTAAAAAGGGCGCTGGAAAGCTGGCAGCCCAAATATATCGACTGGTGGAATAAAGCCGGCCCGGAAGAAACCGGGAATTTTGAGGTTTACCTGCGGACAGCCGTCGGCGTTGACCCCGCTGGCTGGGCCAAGTTCGGTCATGTGAGAATGCCGGAATACCGCTGGGGTATCCTGCTGGCCCCGCAGGAACCAGGCCGAACGATCCCGTTTGGAAAACACAAGGGCGACCCCGTGTGGCAGGAGGTCCCGGGGGAATATCGTGCCTTGTTGCGGCGGCTGATCGTGGTGCAGGGCGATACTGAACCGGCATCGGTTGAACAGCAGCGCTACCTGAGCAAAACCGCGCCGTCGCTATATGACATGCGCAATCTTTTTCAGGTCAATGTCGAAGAGGGACGTCACCTGTGGGCCATGGTCTATCTATTGGTGAAATATTTCGGTCGTGATGGCCGCGAAGAAGCCGAAGGCCTGCTGGAACGCCGCTCCGCCGACAAGGATAAACCGCGCATCCTCGGGGCTTTTAACGAGCAAACCCCGGACTGGCTGTCCTTCTTTATGTTTACATTCTTCACCGATCGTGATGGTAAAATGCAACTGGCCTCGCTTGCCCAGTCGGGGTTTGATCCGCTGTCCCGTTCCTGCCGCTTTATGCTTACCGAAGAAGCGCATCACATGTTCGTTGGTGAAACCGGGGTTGGCCGGGTTATTCAACGCACCTGCGAGGCGATGAAGCAGGCCGGGATTACCGATGCCAGTGATATTGCCGCGGTGCGCGCTCTCGGGGTAATTGATTTTCCGACCCTACAGAAAAGAGTTAATTTCCATTTCGCCGTGACTCTGGATTTATTTGGCGCCGAGGTATCAACCAACGGTGCCGCCGCCTTTAACGCCGGCATCAAAGGCCGTTTTGGTGAAAATAAACTGAAAGATGATCATGTGCTCACCAATGACAGTTATATGGTGAGCCGCGTGGTCGATGGCAAAATAACCGCCGAAGCAGAACCGGCATTAAAAGCCATCAACAGCCGCCTTCTTGATGATTATATCAAGGACGCCGCCCGTGGGGTGAGCCGCTGGAACAAGATCATCCGCGACGCCGGTATAGCGGCTGAAATTAGTCTGGCCCATAAAGGTTTCAATCGTAAAATCGGGCAATTCTCCGCAGATTTTATCACCCCGGACGGCGAAGTCGTTACGGAAAAGCAATGGCATGACAGCAAGGATGAATGGTTATGTTCGCGCGCCGACGAAGACTATATTCAGTCCCTGATGAAGCCATGCCTTGACCGGGGTCACTATGCTGGCTGGATAGCCGCCCCCCGCGTTGGCATTAACCGTCAGGAACATGATTTTGAGTATATCAGAATCGATTAACATGGCGCTTCCGGAGACATTATATCTGACTGTTGATGGCGTCAAACTGGAGGTCAGAAAATATGCGGGGGCTGACAATGCGCCAACTCTGGTCTTTTTGCATGAAGGACTGGGCTGTGTCGGCATGTGGCGTGATTTTCCGGCAAAGCTCTCTCGGGCAACCGGCTGCCCCGCGCTGGTCTATAGCCGTCAGGGCTATGGCCGTTCACGGGCTTGCCCGCTGCCCCGCCCGCTGAACTACATGCATGACGAGGCCGTGGTGGTTTTACCGCGATTATTGAAAGCTGCCGGGACAAATGACCATATACTGATTGGCCATTCTGATGGTGGCTCTATTGCTCTTATCTATGCCGGTGAAAGATACCGGGCCGGGTTGCGCGGCGTCATTACCATGGCACCCCATATATTCTGCGAACAGATTTCAGTTACCGCCATCAGGCAGGCCAGACGGGATTTTCTGGCAGGGAACCTCCGTTCCAGCCTCGCGAAATATCATCTTCATAATGTGGACTGTGCCTTTTGGGGCTGGAATAATGTCTGGCTGGACCCTGATTTCAGGCAATGGAATATTGAAGAATTTTTACCGGAGATCAGCGTGCCCCAGCTGGTTCTGCAAGGGAAAGAAGACCCCTATGGAACAAAAAAGCAGCTAGCGGGGATCGCGGAACAATCAGGCGGGGCGGTCAGCGTTCAGCTGTTGGAAAATTGCGGGCATGCCCCCTACAGGGAACAGGCCGATCAGAGTCTGGCATTAATGCAGGAGTTTTTACGGACCGTGATGTAAAATCATACGTTTTTTGCCTCAGCTTAACGATCACAGTTACCAGAATATTTATTGAAAGAGTGAATAATGGCCGGAAATTCAAATCACAATAGCAGGTCCGGCGCGGATACCCCCGGCGCGGATACCCCCAGCGCGGATTTCCTGCTAAAAGTCGGGAGCCGGGTCCGTGGTCTTCGCGCCCGGCGCGGCATGACCCGGAAAATGCTCGCCCATGATTCTGCCATATCCGAACGCCACCTCGCCAATCTTGAACAGGGCAAGGGAAATATTTCCATTATTTTACTGCGTCAAGTGGCCCGGGCCCTCAGGAGCAACCTCAATGAACTGCTGCCCACTGATCATGAGCAGACCCCGGAATTATCGCTGATCACCGACTTTGTCTGCCACCTCTCGCGCCCGGAACAACAGACAGCCCTGCAATTATTATATAGTGAATTCGCTTCATTGAACAATATGCCGACACGCATCGCTTTTATCGGATTGCGTGGTGCGGGTAAAACCACCCTTGGCCGGTTATTACAGCAGCGCCAAAATTTGCCCCTGATCAAGCTTGCCACTAAAATTGAAACCATTGGCGGCATGACAATCTCTGAAATTTTTGAGCTGTCCGGACAATCCGGCTATCGGCGGCTGGAAGAAAAAGCCTTGGTTGCAACATTGAAGGATCATCAATCCTGTTGCATTGAAACCGGTGGCAGCATAGTGGCCGAGCTCAGAAACCTCAATATTCTGTTATCGACCTGTCTGGTGATCTGGGTGCGCACGACGCCCCAGCACCATATGGCGCGGGTAATTAATCAGGGCGATTTACGGCCCATGGCCAATAATGATGATGCCATGGCGGATCTGGAAAGAATTCTGGCAGAGCGCACGCCCTACTATGAAAAAGCTCATGCAATTCTCGATACATCAGATAAAATGATCGAACAGTCATACAGGGAATTAATTACCATCATACAAGACCATAGAGGGGGTGCGGCTCACCAGAATGATCCGGAAGGATAATACCCTGAAACACCCCCGGGCCACCGGCCCCGGAGGGTAAAATTATCCGGCTCAAGGTTCATTGCGGATGGTGACCGGATTGGAGCCGTATCTTTTTTTAATTGCGGTTGAAAAATTGCATTGATGCCGGAAGCCAACCATGGTGGCGATTTCAAGAAGCCCCAGATCGGTCTCCCTGAGCAGGTGGTGGGCCTCGGTCAGCCGGAGATCCTGAACATATTCGGATATGGTCTGATCAAATAAATATTTAAATCCGTAATAAAGTTTATTTCTGTTAATGCCGATTTCAGTACTGATTTCCCGGACAGTGGGGGGATTGGCAAAATTGCGGCGCAGAATTTCCCGGGCCCTGGCGATGGCATCCTTGTCCCTGCCATCAAGTTTTGCCGGAATTTTATTTTTTGGCTCGGGATGAAGCACATGATAAATAGCATGGCATAATATTTCATTGGCCTTGGCCAGACAGAGCGAAAGGCGGAAGCCTCCGCTGAGGCTGTTATTGAGGATTTCATTGGTGATGGTATTAAGGCGTGAGGTCAGGTCAAAGGGCTGATAAAAAGAGATACCGCTTTTCTCACAAAATGAACTGCGCAGCGGGTTTGGCAGGTCATCTTCGTGGTAGCCGGACAGCCGGGCGATATATTCAGGTTTGCAACAGATGGTAACCCAGGTGGATCTGGTATTGGCCGGTATTTCCTCGATTGTGGTCAGGCCGTCCGGATTGTTGATAACCCGCCAGGATGCCGTGTCGATATGAACTTTCTGCGACCCGTCCAGATTCATCGTGACATCAAGGGACAAGCCAAAATTAAACCTTACCCAATCGTCATCATGAACCAGAAATTTTCGGCGGTTAAACCAGGTGCAATCAAAAATAAGGATGCGCATCTGATCACTGATCTCAATAAATTCCACCCGGCCCGTACCGACATCCTGTGGCAGTTCCATCATGAAACCACGGCCCATATTATTTTCATATATTTCAGCCGGGACCATATCCTTGCCGAAAAGGGCCGGAATTATAGTATCAAAATTAGTCCAGCAAAAAGGCAGTATCCCGGATTCCATAGCCGATATCATTATACCTGTTCTGTTATTTATCAAGCATTTTGCAGATTATCACCGTTGGATAATACTATCATTTTAGTGATTTTATAAAAGAAGAGAATGTGTTCGTAAAAAGACCCGGGGCATGTGCGGAGCCTACACTGTGGGTAATTATTATGTTTAGTCAGGGAGAAACACAGTGAAATATAACCGGAAATATAACCAGAATAATAACCAGAATAATAACCAGAATAATACTATAAAATATAAAAGACTGAAGATGTCTCTGGTGATGGCGACCACGATACCATTCTTCGTCTTCAGTCAGGGGGCGCACGCCAAGGCAAAGGGGGCGGTGCTGGAGGAAATTGTTGTAACCGCGCAGAAAAGATCGCAAAATCTTCAGGATATCCCGTTATCTGTTTCAGTTTTTACCGGTAATGATCTTAAAAAATTCGGCATCATTCAACCCGCAGACCTCGCCCGTTTTACCCCGGGGCTTTATGTAAAACCAACCGTTGGCGATCAAAATCCGGTTTTTACCATCCGGGGTGTGGGATTCAATGATTTTACCTCGATCCAGAGTCCGGGCACGGCAATTTATGTTAATCAGGTCGTCGTGCCCTATCCTTCAATGATGAGCTTTCAACTTTTTGATATGGAACGGATTGAGGTTCTTAAAGGGCCACAGGGGACGCTTTATGGCCGTAATTCGACTGCCGGTGCCATTAATTTTGTCACCCGGCAACCGTCGCAGCAGGCCGGTGGCAGAGCCCGGCTTGATTATAGCAGCTGGAATAGTTTTAACGGCGAGGCGGCTTATGGCGGAGCGCTGAGTGACAGCCTCTCTGCCCGGGTGGCGGTCTCTGTTTATGAGCGTACCGGCAGTTATCAGACAAACCGGCGCTATAAAAACAGCAATTACGGCACCAAGGATCGAATTGCCGGTCGTATTATACTATTATGGCAACCTTCCGATGACTTCGACCTGACAATAAATTTGCACGCGGGTCGTGATAAATCAGGGCCGGTGGCGCTGGAACATGTTGGAACGGTCAGTGCGAAAACCGGCAAGGAACCCTGTGCCCCGGTGGCACTAGGTTATCGCAGTGAGGGAACCTGTGTCGATTATGGCGGGTATTTTGATCCTGATCATAATCACTATGCCGGTGATTACAGTGTCAAAAATGGCGGCGTCAATAACCGGGCATGGGGATTTTCTGCTACAGCGAACTGGGATATGGGGGCTGTCAAGTTAACCTCGGTGTCGGGATATGATAAATTTATCCGCCATCAGCTTCAGGATATTGATGCCTCGCCATTTGTTTTTCTCGATGTCACATTTGATGACAGCACCTGGGCGTTATCGCAGGAATTCCGCCTGACATCGCAGTCAGATGGTCCGTTTAGCTGGATATTGGGAACCTTTTACTCAAAAGATTCGGTTGTTGCCAGACAGGATGTCAATGCGACCGATCTGGTGGGAACCCATGCGATCATCAGCAATCATCAGGATAGCTATTCTATCGCGCTGTTCTCTCATTTTGGCTATGATCTGACGGCCCGGCTCAAAATAATCGGTGGCGCCCGTTATACCCGTGAAAACAAGAAATGGACCGGGGGAAGCGACCTTGTCGGTATTGCCGCCGTTCATGGCAATGACAGAATTTCCAATGATGATCTTTCCGGGCAGATCGGGCTTCAATATCACCCCGGCGATGACGTTATGCTCTATGCAACATTTTCAAAAAGCTTCAGGAGCGGTGGCTTCCCCG